>NZ_JBPGXG010000192.1:0-6604 GCF_056755255.1 Monashia sp. HAY1-5C
TCCGTCGTCGGCAGCGTCAGATGTGTATAAGAGACAGGTGCCGATGAGTGCCTCGTGGTCGGGGCCGAGCTTGGCGCGCAGCCGCCGGACGTGGACGTCCACGGTGCGCGTGCCGCCGTAGTAGTCGTAGCCCCAGACCTCCTGGAGCAGCTGCGCGCGGGTGAAGACGCGTCCCGGGTGCTGCGCCAGGTACTTGAGCAGCTCGAACTCCTTGTAGGTGAGGTCGAGCGGTTGGCCGCGGAACCGGGCCGAGTAGCTCGCCTCGTCGATGACGAGCTCACCGGAGGTGATCGGCATGTCGAGGTCGGCCTCGTCGTCCTGCCCCTTGGTCATGGCGAGGCGCAGGCGGGCGTCGACCTCGGCCGGGCCGGCGGAGTCGAGGAGCACGTCGTCGAGGCCCCACTCGGCCGTGAGACCAGCAAGGCCGCCCTCGGTGAGGACGGCCAGGAGGGGCGTACCGATGCCGGTGGTGCGCAGCACCCGACACAGGGACCGGGCACTGGCCAGCTCGCGCCGCGCGTCGACGAGGACGACGTCGCAGTCCGGCGCGTCGACGAGCGCGGTGGCCTCGGCCGGCAGGATGCGGACCGTGTGGCTGAGCAGCCCGAGCGCGGGCAGCACCTCGGCGCTCGGGGCGAGCGCGTTGGTGAGCAGCAGCAGGCGGGCCATCTCCTGCAGGATAGGCGAGACTGGTCGGGCCGGGACCGAACGGCATGAACGATGAGACGGAGTCCGATGACCTCCAGCCAGACCCCTCCCGTGGTCGCCGACCCCCTCGACGCGGCGGGTGACGCCGACGCCGCGGCGGGCGCCGGGGCCCGTGTCACGGTGCGCTACTGGGCGGCCGCCCGGGCCGCTGCCGGCACCGACAGCGACGTGCAGGAGGGCGCGACGGTCGGTGCGGTCCTCGACGCCGCCGTCGCCGCCCACCCGGCGCTGGAGCGGGTCGCGCGTGTGGCGACCTTCCTGCTCGACGGCCGCAAGGTCGGCCGCGAGGTGCCGGTGACGCCCGGTGCGACGGTCGAGGTGCTGCCGCCGTTCGCCGGTGGGTGATGCACAATGACCCCCGTGCCCGACGACCCCACGGCCGCGCAGCCGGCCGACGGACCCCACTCGGGTGACCCCGGCGTCCGGTCCCGCCGGGGCCGCGGCAGCCACCGCGCCCCCCGCCGGCACCTGGCCCAGGCGTCGGACCGGCCCGTGCGCACCGACCGCCCCCGAGCCGCCGGTTCGCTGCAGGTGCCGCTGTCGCCGGTCGCCGCCGACCGGGTCCGCTGGGTCGCCGTCGGGGTGACGCTCGTCGGTGCCCTCGCGCTCCTGCTGACCTCGGTGTCCGGCTACGGCGTGACGCTGGCCGTCACGCTCGTCCTCGCGCTCGTCGCCTCGTGGGGCTGGCCGGTGCTGTCGGGGTCCGTGACGCCCGACGCCACGTCGGTCGTCCTCGCCCTGGCCTCGGTGGCCGTCGTGCTGAGCTCGCTGCGTGACGACCTGCGCTGGCTCGCGGCCGCCGTCGCGTTCGGGATCGTCCTGGCGTTCGCGGCGCAGCTGCTGCGACGCACGGGCCGCGAGGGTCTCGTCCTGACCCTGCTGTCGGCCTTCGGCGGCCTCGCGGTCATCGCGTCGGGCACGTCCGCGGTCGTCGTCGCCGACGCCGGGCGGGGCCGCGCCGTGGCCGTGCTGGCGATGGCCGCCGTCGCCGCCGCCGTGCTCGCCGACGCCGTCGCCGCGGTGCGCGCGGCCGCGCCGGTGCTCGGGCTCGTGGCCCTCGTGGCCGCCTCCGTCGTCGCGATGGTCGTGTCGACACGCGTCGACGAGGTCGGTCTCGCCGGCGCCTTCGGCATCGGCGCCACCGTCGGGACCGTCTCGTGGTCCTTCCGGCGGGTCCTCGCGCTGGAGCCGGCGATGATGACGGTGCGTGGGCAGGTCGGTGCGGGCGCGGGCTCGGTGCTCGCCGTCGGTGCGCTCGTCCACCTCTTCGCCGTCTTCTCCTGACGGTCGGTCCTCAGTAGACGAGCGCCTGGGCGCCGGGCGCCGTGACCTCCTCGACGAACGCGGCCGCGCCGCGGATGACGGCGCCCTCGACGAGGGAGTCCTCGGCGAGGTCGCGGCGGGCGGCGCACTGGGTGCACACGGTGAGCCGGCCGCCGGCGAGGACGGCGTCGCGCAGGTCGACGATGGGGGCGGCATGCGGCAGGGCGAACGCCTCGGCCCGCCCCGGGACGGCCATCCACGACGCCTCGCCCGTGAGCCACAGCGACACGTCGACGCCGCTGGCCACCGCCGTGGCAGCGACGGTGAACGCCTGCGACAGCCGTTCGGGCGCCTCGACGCCGGAGGTGACCTTGACGACGAGCGAGCGAGCGGGGGAGTCCATGCGCTCAGGCTACGATTCCGGGCATGTTCAACCTCGACCAGGACATCCCGGAGCCGCTGCGACCGCTCGCCTGGCTCATCGGACGCTGGGAGGGTGCGGGTGTCGTCGGCTACCCGACGATCGAGTCCGCGCACTTCGGCCAGGAGATCGAGGTGACCCATGACGGACGCGGCTTCCTCAAGTGGGAGAGCCGGGCCTGGATCCTCGACTCCGAGAACGGCGCCAAGGTCCGCCCGGCGGCCGTCGAGTCGGGGTTCTGGCGGCCCCTGGACAACGGCGAGGTCGAGCTGCTCCTCGTGCACCCGACCGGCATCCTCGAGCTGTACTACGGGCGGATGGAGCCGGCCAAGGTCGAGCTGCGCACGGACGGCGTCCTGCGCTCACCGGGCGCCAAGGAGTACAACGCGGGGACGCGGCTGTACGGGCTCGTCGAGTCCCAGCTCATGTGGGTCATGGACATGGCAGCGGTCGGCCAGGAGATGCAGAGCCACGTGTCGGCCCAGCTCAAGCGGGTCGACTGACGCGATGCCTCCCCGCCGGAATGCCGTCGCCGCACCGCTCGTTCCCCTGACATGAGTGACGTCGACGTGCCCGCAGCCCCCGCCCGCGCGGTCCACCGCAGCCCGCTGCTCGACGCCCCCCGCGCGGTCGCCGGGGAGGGGCTCGAGTCGGGGGTCGCCGTGCACTACGGCGACCCGATGCGCGAGCAGCGCCTCCTCGAGGAGGGCCTCGCCGTCGTCGACCTCTCGCACCGGGACGTCGTCACCGTGACCGGTCCGGACCGGCTCGGCTGGCTGCACTCGCTGACCACCCAGCACGTGCTCGGGCTCGAGCCGCGGCAGTCGCGCGAGGCCCTGATCCTCACTCCCAAGGGCCACGTCGAGCACTCCCTCCACCTCGTCGACGACGGTACGACGACGTGGGTCACGACCGAGCCCGGGGCCGGACCGGCCCTGGCCGAGTGGCTGGACAAGATGCGCTTCATGCTCCGCGTCGAGGTCGCCCTCGTCACCGACGACTGGGCCGTCCTCGGTGAGCCGCACGCGTCGGAGTCGGTCGAGGGCGAGCCCCTCGCGTGGCGCGACCCGTGGCCCGACCTCGTCGGCGACACGACCGCCTACGGACCCGCCGAGGGCCACCCCGGCACCGAGCGGGCCTGGCGCGAGGTCATCGTGCCGCGCACCGGTCTCCTCGAGGCAGCGGGCGACCGGCCGCT
This sequence comes from Monashia sp. HAY1-5C, assembly GCF_056755255.1. Classification (NCBI taxonomy): domain Bacteria; kingdom Bacillati; phylum Actinomycetota; class Actinomycetes; order Micrococcales; family Intrasporangiaceae; genus Intrasporangium; species Monashia sp. HAY1-5C. The sequence continues at coordinate 3,591 of NZ_JBPGXG010000192.1, forward strand.
CGCAGGGCTCTGGGCGGCGGAGGCGCTGCGCGTCGCGGCCTGGCGCCCGCGGCTCGGCCTCGAGACCGACCACCGCACCATCGTCCACGAGGTCGACTGGCTGCGGACGGCCGTCCACCTGCACAAGGGCTGCTACCGCGGTCAGGAGACCGTGGCCCGCGTCCACAACCTCGGCCGCCCCCCGCGTCGGCTCGTCTTCCTGCACCTCGACGGCTCGGGGCACACCCTCCCGGCGCGCGGCAGCGACGTCCTCGCCGGCGACCGCGTCGTGGGCCACGTGACCTCGGTCGGGCGCCATCACGTCGACGGCCCCATCGCGCTCGCGATCATCAAGCGCAACACCGACCCGACGCTCGACCTCACCGTCGAGGGCCTGGCCGCGGCCCAGACCGTCATCGTCGCGCCCTGAGGGCAGCTCGCCCCTGAGGGCTGTCGGCTGACCCGTCGCTCGTGACCCCGGGCATCGTGCCGGCGTGAGGAGTGGTGGTCCCGTGGCGCTGGCAGGATGACGCCATGAGCCCCGCACGCAGCGCCGCGAGCACCCTGATCACCGTCGCGCCGACCGGCGCGGAGACCGCGAAGGCCGACGTCCCGGCGCTGCCGACGACGCCCGAGGAGCTCGTCGAGACCGCCGTCGCCTGCGAGCGGGCCGGGGCCGCGCTCATCCACATCCACGTCCGCGACCGTGACCACCAGCCGACGCTCGACCGGGTCCTGCTCAAGGAGGCCGTCGACGCCGTCCGTGAGTCCACGGACCTCGTCGTGCAGCTGTCCACCGGCGGCGCCGTCACCGACCCGTTGGAGCAGCGCCTCACCGTCCTCGAGGCAGACCCCGACTCGTGCTCGCTGACCTGCGGCACGACGAACTTCGGCGACGGCGTCTTCCTCAACCCGTGGGGTTTCATGGTCGACCTCTACCGGCAGGCGCAGGACCTGGAGGTCGTCCCGGAGTTCGAGCTGTTCGAGCTCGGTCACGTGCACGCCCTGCGTCGGCTCATCGACGAGTGCGGCCTGCCCTTCGGCGGCAAGGTGCACGTCGACTTCGTCACCGGTGTGCCCGGCTCGATGCCGGGCACGCCGCAGGCCCTGCTCGCCGGCGTCGCGATGCTGCCGGAGGAGGTCACGAGCTGGTCGGCCACCGGCATCGGCCGGGCCCACCTGCCCATCGTCGCGGCCGCCCTCTCGGCGGGCGGGCACCTGCGGGTCGGGATGGAGGACAACCTGGTGTTCGCCAAGGGCCGGCCGGTGGTGCACAACCGCGAGCTCGTCACTCGGGCGGCCGAGCTCGCGACGACGCTGCAGCGTCCGCCGATGCCGACCGTCGAGGCGCGTGCCCTGCTCGGCATCAAGGACCGTCGCTCCCGCTGACGCGCGGACCCGCCGGGTCGTTGTGGGCCGGCTCACGCTGTCTGGGGTTTGCATTCTGCTTGCTCCAGTTAGCACAATGGAGTGGTGAGCAAGCTTCCGCTACCCGACCTCGGGGCGTACCTGCGCGAGCAGCGCGAGAACGCCCAGCTGTCGCTGCGTCAGCTCGCCGAGATGGCCGGGGTCTCCAACCCCTACCTGTCCCAGATCGAGCGAGGCCTCAAGCGTCCCAGCGCCGAGATCCTCCAGCAGATCGCCAAGGGCCTTCAGGTCTCGGCCGAGTCGCTCTACGTCCGCGCCGGGATCCTCGACGAGCGGGTCGGCGACGACCCGGCCCCTGTCCCGGACGTCCTCTCCGCGATCGCCGCCGACCCGGTCCTGACCGACCGGCAGCGCGGGGTCCTCGTCGACATCTACCGCTCGTTCGCCGGCGAGGCCGCAGCGTCCGAGACCACGAAGCGACGCTCACCGGCCGCGCCCCCGCGGCGCCGCCGACCCCTCTCGCCCGGCCCGAGCGCCGCGGCGACCACAGACGTCACCGAGAAGGAGAAGTGAGATGGCACTGAGCAAGAAGATCACCAAGGCCGTCAAGGACGCCCAGCAGCAGGCGGAGGCCGCCGTGGCCGACGTGCGCGGGCAGTTCGAGGGCCGCATTCCCGAGATCAGCGTGGACCCGACGCCCTTCTACGCGGTCGTCGGCGCGGCGAACCTCGCCATCGACACCGTCCGTGCCGCGGGCGAGCAGCTCGACGCCGCGCGCAAGCTGGCAAAGGGTGCCGACCTGCGCAAGGGCGCTCGTCAGGAGGCCGACCAGCTCCAGAAGGAGCTGCAGAAGCGCATCGTCGACCTGCAGGCCCGCACGGCCGACCTCCAGCGCCTCGCCGCGCGGTACGCCGACCGTTTCGTCGCCCAGGCCCAGGACCTGCCCGCCCAGGTCCTCAACCAGGGCCTCGTCCTCGCGAGCAACGCCAAGGACCAGTACGACGCCGCCGCCGCCCGTGGCGAGAAGGTCGTCACGGACGCCCGCGCCCAGGGCCAGCGCGCCGCCTTCGACGCGGTCGAGCGGGGCAACGCGGTCATCGCCCGCGGCCGCCGCGTGGCGAGCACGGCCGCCGGCGAGGGCCAGAAGGTGGCCAAGAGCGTCCTCGACGTCGTGTCCGACGACGCCGCGACCCTCACCACGCAGGTCGAGAAGTCGGCCGCCGCCGTGGAGAAGGCCGCAGAGCCGGTGACGGCCAAGCGGACCGCCGCCCACGAGAAGGCGATCCGCTCGTCCGCGGCGAAGAGGGCCGCCGCCACGCGCAAGGCCGCCGCCGTCGAGTCGACGACCGCGCACAAGGTCGCGGCCCGCTCCTCGGCCCCGGCCAACCAGGCGTCGACGGGCACGACGACGTCCGCCGCGAAGAAGACCGCGACCCCGAAGACCGCGGCGAAGAAGACGGCGAAGAAGACGGCGAAGAAGACGGCGAAGAAGGCCCCGGCCACGAAGACGGCCACGACGACGGCGACGACCACCGCCTCGAGCTCCTGACCCACCGCGCCGCGAGGGCCGCCACCGACCCTGTCTCTTATACACATCTCCGAGCCCACGAGACGGAGCTACATCTGGGGGGTCGGCTTGTGCTTGAAAAAGGGGGGGGGGGGGGGGG
>NZ_JBPGXG010000193.1:0-6516 GCF_056755255.1 Monashia sp. HAY1-5C
GATCTACACTCTCTCCGTCGTCGGCAGCGTCAGATGTGTATAAGAGACAGGGCGAGGGGCACGAGCCCGTCGACCTCATGACGCCGGCGGAGGTCGCACGGCTGTTCCGGGTGTCGGTCACCACGGTGACCAAGTGGGCACGCTCTGGCCTGCTGCCGTGCGTCCGGACGCTCGGTGGGCACCGCCGCTTCGAGCGGCGCGACGTGCTCGACCACCTCGAGCGCACGACCGGCGCGCGCCCCGACGACGAGCCCGGCCGGCCCTGACGCGAGCGAGCGGTCCGTGCACCGGCCGCGTCGCACGGCGTCGGGTGCGCTGTCGGGTGCGCCGTCAGGTGGGCAGCGGGTCGCCGGCGGAGACGAGGCGCTCCCAGCGGACGCGCCGAGCCCGCCACGTGAAGACGGCGAGCTTGGCCAGCTCCTCGACGATGCGAGCGAGGAAGATGCCGACGTAGCCGAGGGGCGTGTGCAGGCCGAGCAGCACGGCGAGCGGCAGGCCCACGACGAAGGCGCCGGCGGCATCGCCCATGATGACGCCGCGCACGTCGTCGGCGCTCGGCAGGACGCCGGCGCCGATGATCATGTTGCGCACCTTCACCACCTGGAAGGCGGCGTTGAGGAGGATGCCGACCCCGGCCATGACCCGCACGTCCTGCCCGGCCCGGCCGAAGAGCGCGTCGAGCAGCAGCACCGAGGTGGCGAAGAGGGCGCCGAAGACGGCGGCGGTTCCCAGCCCGGCCCGGGTCAGGCGACGCACCCACGCCACCGCGTCACGGACGTCACCGCGCCCGACCGACCGGCCGACGAGCGTCGTGGTGGCACTCATCAGCCCGATGCTGCCGACGATGAAGACACCCTCGAGCGTCGTGACGATCTGGGCCGCGGCCAGGGCCTCGTCACCGAGCTGCTGGAAGACGACGTTGTAGAGGAAGGTGCCGACGGTCCAGAACAGCTCGGTCACGCCCAGCGGCAGGGCGAGGACGAACAACGGCACGACCACGGCCCGCCACTGCCGCAGGCTGTGCGGCACGCTCCAGCCGACCGCGCCGCGCCGGTAGGCCATCCAGAGCAGGATGAGCGCCTTGGCGACCGCCGTTGCGAGCGTGGCCCAGCCGGCTCCCGCGGCGCCGAGCGCCGGGAACGGCCCGATCCCCGTGACGAGCGCCAGGGCGATCCCGGAGTTCGCCACGACGGTCACCATCGTCGCGATCATTGGGCTCGTCGGCCGGCCCACGGAGCGCAGCATGCCGGACAGGACGGCGCTGAGCATGACCGGCAGGGTCGCGAGGACGGTGAGGCGGAAGTAGCCCGTGCCGGCGGCCGCGACGGAGGGCGAGGCCCCGACCAGCGCCATGAGGTGCTCGGACAGGAACCACGGCACGACCGACACGACGGCGCCGAGACCGAGGGCCACGAGGACGGCAGCGGTGACGGTGTGGTCGAGGTCGCGGCTGCGGCCGGCGCCGTGGGCACGCGCGACGAGGATGCTCACGGACGTGCCGAGACAGCCGAGCGTCACCGCGAGGATGAACGTGAGGCTGTTGGAGAAGCCCACGGCCGCGATGGCCGTCGCCCCGAGCCCGCCGACGACGATCTGGTTGACGAAGTTGAGCACGAGCATGAGGACGAACTCCATGCTCACCGGTACGGCGATGCGCGCGATCTCGCGCGCCGGCGACGGTCCGGCCCCGACGGGGGTCCTCCGGGTTCCGCGACGGGTGAGCAGGGCAGGGCGGGGCAAGCGAGTGCCTTTCGACATCGAAGGGGGGAGGGTCGCACGACGGTGCGCGCAGTCGATCGTACGACCTTCAACCACCTGGGTCGAAACGATTTGACCCGGTCAGCAGGCGCCGCTGCCGAGCGGCGTGCCCGGCTCCCGACCGGGCACGCGCCGCTCAGTCGTTCATCGCCTTGATGATCGTGACGGCCAGGCTGACGCGGTCGTGCGCCCACTGGCGCGACGCGTCGTCCGCGGACCTCCCTCGGGTCCCGGAGGTCACGGACCTCACTGCCTCGAGCGCGTTGTCGGCCTCGCGGACGATGGTCCAGGCCCGGGCGCGGCCCTCGTCGAGGCCCGCGTGCTCGCAGATGATCTCGAGTCGTCGGCGCAGCGACCACCGCACCTCGGAGCCGGTGCCCAGCTCGTCGGGGCGGTTCCACAGCGCCGGCGCCACCTCGAAGGCGGGGTCGCCGGCCATCGGCTTCGGGTCGATGGCCAGCCACGGCGACCGGTACGCGCCGAGGACGTTGGTGTAGTGCAGGTCGGTGTGCAGCAGGCGGTCCTCCGCGGGCGGCCGGGCCACCAGCTCACGGGCGAGCGCCGCGGCCTGGTCGAGGTACCGCCGGGGCAGCACCGCCGGGGCCGCCCGCAGCTCGCGCGCCTGCCGTTCCGCGTGGTCGACGAGCCGGGGGACGCGCGGGTGCGGGGGACGACGCAGGGTCCGGAGCAGGTCGCCGATGACGACGCACGCGTCGTCGACCTCCATGGTGGTGAGGTCGCGAGTGTGCAGGCGCTCGAGGAGGAGGACGAACCGCGCGGGGTCGGCACGCAGGAGGCGGACCGCGCCGTGCCCGTTCCACGTCTGCAGGGCGAGTGCCTCGGTCGCGGCCTCCGGGTGCGGCCAGCTGACCTTGAGCACCGCCTCCCCGCTGACGCCGGCGGCCTCGCGCCCCGCGCCGAGCAGCCGGACCGGCAGCGCGACCGAACAGGCGCCGCTCATCGTCCGGCCGACCGGTTCCAGCTCCCACTCGCGCAGCAGGTCACCGAGCAGCACCGGCAGCTCGTCGAGCCAGTCCTCCCCGGAGGCGTAGCCGTCGGCCGCGTAGCCGCTGATGCGATGGGCGAAGTGCGCCGGGATGAGGTCGATGCTCACGAGACGGCCCCGGGGAAGGCGCGCAGGGGCACGTCCCAGTCCACGGCGAGCGCCTGCACGCGCCCGCTCCAGCGGGCGACGTCCTCCACCGACGCGGCACTCGGCGTGGGGCCCGCCAGCTCGCTCGACGCGTCGACCGCGTCGACGAGGACGTCGTGGGCCAGGCGCGCCGCGTCGTGCGGCGTCGTGACGGGGTAGGGGAGGGCCCAACCGCTCGGCATGGAGGCGGAGGCGCCCGAGATGGCGGTCTCGAGGCGCGCCAGGCCGGCGAGGGTGTCGAGGGCCCGGGGTCGGTCGGCGGGACCGGCCTGCGCGGCGACGACCTGGAAGGCGTACACGAGGGGCTGGGTGCGGGCGACGAGCGCGGGTCGGGCCGGGCTCGCCGTGTCGGGGACGGCGACGTCGCTGCCGAGAAGGACGGCTCCGGCGAGCCGCACCGACAGGGCCGCGAGGAGCAGCTGACGCGTCGCCGCGCCGGCTCGGGCGACGTCGGCCCACCGGCTCGGGGGGACGTCGGCCAGGAGGGCGCCGAGGTCGGCGCGGCGGCGCACGCGTTCGGTCGACGCGGTGGCGAGGGCCCGTCGGACGGCTGCGTCGATGACCGCCGAGGGGACGCCGGCGTTGGTGAGCCGGCCGGTCAGCACGCGGCGCTGTTCGCGCTGGACGGCGCGCAGGCGCTCGACCGTTCCGCCCGCGCCGGCCGACACGAGGGCGTCGGCGGCACCGATGAGGACCGCGAGGTCGGCCACGACACGCAGCAGGAGCCCCTCGTCCGGCGCCGGCCGGCGGGTGGGCACGGGCGGCGGGGGCTGGGGCAGGTCGAGGCGCAGGCCACGGTCGACGAGCCAGGCGAGGGCGGCGGCACCGCCGCCGAGGAGGATGAGCCGACGCGGCGGGTTGCCGAGCCGTTCGGACAGCGCGGGCCGCCGTCCCCCCAAGTCGCCGACCATGCCCGGATCCTCCCACGCCCCCCGCCGACGGCGGTCTGCGGCCACCCCGCTGCGCCGATAGAGTGGGCCACGCGGCGTTCCGGACCGACCGGACCGCCCGGCTGGCCCCCGGTCACCCGCGCATCCCGCGGTGACACCGGCATTCGAGAAGAGCAGGAGGCGTCGACGCATGAGCACGGCCCAGGACATCCGAGCGGCTCTCGAACCCGTGCTCGCCCCTCTCGGTCTCGTCGTCGAGGACGTCAGCGTGTCCCCGGCGGGCAAGCGCCGCGTCGTGCGGGTGCTCGTCGACTCCGACATCTCGGGCCTCGACGCCGCCGACACGACGAGCCCCGTCCCGCCCCTCTCGCTCGACTCGGTCGCGGACGCCACGCGCGCGGTCAGCGACGAGCTGGACGCGGGCGACCTGCTCGGCCAGGCGCCGTACGTCCTGGAGGTGTCCTCACCCGGCGTCGGGCGCCCGCTCGCCTCCCGTGACCAGCTCCGGCGCCAGGTGGGCCGGCTCGTCGAGGTCGTCCACCGGGACGGCACCGCCACCGGCCGCCTCGTCGAGATCGGCACCGACGCGCTGGTGCTCGACGTGCCGCCGACGAAGAAGACGCCCGCCCGACGGGTGACCCTCGACCTCGACGCCGTCCAGCGCGGCGTCGTGCAGGTGGAGTTCACGCGGCCGGGCGCGAGCGGCGACGACGCGAACGACGACGCGAACGACGACGCGAACGACGACACGACCTACGACATCGACGACACGACCGACGACACGACCGACGACACGAACGAGCGGGCCGATGACGCGTCCGCCACGGAAGGGAACTCCTGATGGACATCGACCTGGCCGCACTCCGCGCGCTCGAGCGGGAGCGCGACATCAGCCTCGACGTGCTCATCCCCGCCATCGAGCAGGCCCTCCTCGTCGCCTACCACCGGACCGAGGGCAGCTACCGCCTCGCCCGGGTCGAGCTCGACCGCAAGTCGGGGCACGTCGTCGTGTGGGCGCGCGAGGAGGGCGAGCTGTTGCCCGCGGCCGAGGAGGGCGAGCGCCCGCAGCGCGGCGAGCCCGGGCCCGAGTTCGACGACACGCCGGAGGGCTTCGGTCGCATCGCCGCCTCGACGGCGCGTCAGGTCATCGTGCAGCGGCTGCGCGACCTCGAGGACGAGGCCATCCTCGGCGACTTCAAGGGCCGCGAGGGCGACGTCATCTCCGGCGTCATCCAGCAGAGCCAGGACCCGCGCAACGTCCTCGTCGACTTCGGCAGCGTCGAGGGCATCCTTCCCCTCGCCGAGCAGGTGCCGGGTGAGCGCTACGTGCACGGCGAGCGGCTGCGCTGCTTCGTCGTCAGCGTCAAGCGCGGCCCCAAGGGCCCCCAGGTCAGCCTGTCGCGCACGCACCCCAACCTCGTCCGGACCCTCTTCAAGTTCGAGGTGCCGGAGATCGCCGACGGCACGGTCGAGATCGCGGCGCTGGCCCGCGAGGCCGGCCACCGCACGAAGATCGCGGTCCACAGCAAGGTCGCCGGCGTCAACGCCAAGGGCGCCTGCATCGGTCCCATGGGGGCGCGCGTCCGGGCCGTCATGACCGAGCTGCGCGGCGAGAAGATCGACATCGTCGACTACTCCGAGGACCCCGCTGCCTTCGTGGCCGCAGCGCTGTCACCGGCGCGGGTCCAGTCGGTCGACATCGTCGACGCCGCGGCACGCAAAGCGCGTGTCGTGGTGCCCGACTACCAGCTGAGCCTCGCCATCGGCAAGGAGGGCCAGAACGCCCGGCTCGCCGCCAAGCTGACCGGCTGGCGCATCGACATCCGCGCCGACACCGAGGCGGCCGGCGTCGAGGTCACGCCCGAGTGACGCCCGCGTCGCGCGGGCTCCGCCCCGGCGCGCAGGCGCCGTTCGACCCCGTCGAGCGGGCCGGGCCCGTGACGCGGTAGACTGGCGTGTGGCCGACCGGACTGGACTCCGTGCCGAGCCGTCCCGCACCTGTGTGGGATGTCGAGGAACGGATAGCTGGTCGGCTCTGCTGCGAGTGGTCGCGGCGACGGACGCAGGGACCGGGGCGAACGCCCGGGTCGTCCTGCGCCCCGACCCACGCCACCGGTTGCCGGGTCGTGGTGCGTGGCTGCACCCGACGCCCGAGTGCCTCGGGCTGGCAGTGCGCCGTAGGGCGTTCGGACGTGCCCTGCGACTGCAGGCCGCGGTCGACGTGACCGCGGTGGCACGGCACCTCGGCGTCCCGGACGCGTAGCAGCGAACCAGGCGCAGGCGACTCCCGTCGCCCGCGCGTCAGAACCACCAGAAACGAACCAAGGCGGGTTGAAAACGCTATGAGCACCCGATGAGTACTCAGCGATGAGCAAGCCCCAGCAATAACCACGGTTCGGCCACTCCTGTTCAGGCCGGACCGAGACAGGAGAGATGTGGCTAAGGTCCGGGTCTACGAGCTCGCGAAGGAGCTCGGAGTCGAGAGCAAGACCCTGCTCGCACACTTGAAGAGCCAGGGGGAGTTCGTCCGGTCGGCGTCGTCGACCATCGAGCCCCCCGTCGTCCGCAAGATCATCGAGACCTTCCCGCGGGAGGGTTCCGGTGACGGTGCCAAGGGCGACACGAAGCCGGCGGCCAAGCCCGCCGCGAAGCAGGCGGCGCCCGCGCCGTCCCAGCGTCTGTCTCTTATACACATCTGACGCTGCCGACGACGGA
>NZ_JBPGXG010000194.1:0-6452 GCF_056755255.1 Monashia sp. HAY1-5C
TCCGTCGTCGGCAGCGTCAGATGTGTATAAGAGACAGGGCCGGGGCGAGTGGTCGACGCGAGTCGTCGGGGTGACTGGCCGCGGCGGGGGGTCAGGTCAGGAGCGTCAGGACGAATCCGATGAGCGGGACGGTGCCCTGGGACAGCGCAGGCCGCAGGTAGCGGCGGCCGCTCGTCGTCAGCACCGCTGCCGCCGCCACCATGGACCCGGTGCAGAAGAGCATGAGCGTGCGGCCGACCTCGTGGTGTCCGGCCCACCACAGGACGATGCCCAGACCGGCGCCGAGGCCGAGGAACAGGTTGTAGAAGCCCTGGTTGTACGCCATGGGCCGCGTCGTGTCGGCCGCGGACTGGTCGGCGACACCGAACCGCCGCCACACCTCGGGCCGGGTCCAGCCGATCGACTCCATCCAGAAGATGTAGGCGTGGAGCAGGGCGGCCAGGCCGACGACAACGCTCGCGACGACGCTCATGCTCGGATCGTAGGGGTGGTCAGGCTCGCGCCGCTCCGCTCAGGCCGTGACGCGCAGGGTCGACGTGCGGTCGGGTCGCACGAGCACCTCGATGCGGTCGGCCACCCGCGACTTCAGCTCGGTGACGTGGCTGATGATGCCGACCGTGCGGCCGCCCTCGCGCAGCCCCTCGAGGGTCTGCATGACGTCGTCGAGGACGTCGGGGTCGAGCGTGCCGAACCCCTCGTCGACGAAGAGCGTGCCGAGGTCGACGCCGCCGGACTCGGCCCGCACGACCTCGGCCAGCGCCAGGGCGAGGGCCAGCGACACGTAGAAGGTCTCGCCGCCCGAGAGCGTTCCGACCTCGCGAACCTGGTTGGTGAGCATGTCGTGCACCCGCACCCCGAGACCGGACTTGGCGTTGCCCTTCTTGGCGTCGGTGTGCTCGAGCGTGTACCGGCCCCCGGAGAACCGCGCCAGCTCGGTGTTGGCCGCCGACAGAACCTCGGTGAACCGCCGGATGAGGACGTACTTGGCGAGGTCGAGGTTGAGCTGGTTGTCGCCGTTGCCCGCGACGAGCTGCCCGACGCGGACGGCGTCGGCGGTCTCGGCGATGACGGCCGCGTTGCGCTCGAGGGCGGCCGTGATGTCACCGACGCGCTGCTTGGTGCGGCTGACCTGGCCGCGGAGGGCGCCGTGCTCGCGGGCCGCCTCCTCCATCTCCTTCTTCGCGGTCCGCTCCAGGGCCACCATCGGTTCGATGTCGTCGAAGAGCGCGTCGAGCTGCACGTCGGCGAGCTCGGGCCCGGACAGGCCCGCCTTGACGCGGGTGCAGGCGGTCTCGAAGTCCGCGATCTCCTTCTCCTTGGCGGTGATCCACTCCATCGGCCGGTCGGCCTCGAGCCACTCGGCGAGGTCGGTGAACCCGGCGGCGCGCAGGTCGGCGTCGCGGGCGGCCTCGTCCTCGGCGACGCTGGCTCGCGCGACGTCGCGGGCAGCGAGGGCATCGACGAGGGCGTCCACGTGGCCGGCCCGGGCCACGAGGGCTCCGCGGCGGGCCGCGACGCTCGGGTGGCCGTCGCGGGCGGCCTCGACCTCGGCTGCCTCGGACGCGACTCGGTCGGCGAGCTGCTCGACGGCGTGCCCGAGGCGCGCGACCTCGGCCGTCAGCGCCGTCGACGTCTCGGCGAGCTCGGACTGTCGCAACCGGAGGGCGGCGAGCCGCTGCATGCCGTGGGTGACGTCGTCGCGGGCCGTGAGGGACGCGGCGAGGTCGGCGGCCGCCCGCTCGGCGGCCGCCCGCGCGGCGTCGACGCCCTGGCCCCCCGCAGCCGCCGCCAGCTCGCGGGCCTCGGCGCGCAGCCCGGCGAGCGCCTCCGCTAGGGCGGCGGCCGAGTCGCGCAACGCGGTGACCCGGTCCTCGTGCTCGGCGACCTGCTCGGCCGTGACGGCGTCGGCCGTGGGTCGGGCCGGGACCGGGTGCTCGGCGGACCCGCAGACCGGGCACGGCTCACCGTCCCGCAGCGCGAGCCCGAGCTCTCCGGCGATGCCGTCGATGCGGGCGCGACGCACGCGGGCGAGCTCGGGCTCGCCGGCGCGCAGCGACTCGAGAGCAGCCGTGGCGGCGGCCTCGGCGGCGGGCAGCCGCGCGGCGGCGGCGGCGTGGGCGGTCGCGGCCTCGAGCCGGCGTCGGGCCGTCTCGGCGGCCTCGGCGCGTACGTCGAGGAGGGACACGAGGTCGCGCGCCGCGGTGAGCGCCTGCTCGTGCTCCTCGACGGCAGCGGGCAGCGCGGAGAGCTCGGCGGTGACGGCGTCGAGGCGGTGCCGAGCGGCCTCGGCCGCCCGCCGCGCCTCGTCGAGCCGGTCACGACGCGTCGACAGGGCCCGCTCGAGGTCGAGTGCCGCGGCGAGCCCGCCGATGACCTCGCGCAGCGACGCCGCGGCCACCCGCAGCTCGGCCGCCGACCCGTCGCGCAGCGCCGGTTCGACCCTCGAGCGTGCCGTCAGGAGAAGCGACTCCGCCCGTTTGAGGGAGGCCTCGCTCTGCGCCAGCGTGCGCACCGCGCCGGCCACGGGGCGAGCCTGCCGGGCCCGCGACACGGCCCGCCTCAGGTCGTCGAACTCCACGGCCCGCGCGCCGAGGCTCTCGTCCTGGCGCTGCAGCTCGAGGAGCCGTTCGCGGCGTTGCTGGCGCAGCCGCGCGTCGCCGACCATCGATGCCATCTGCTGGTGGGCCTCGATGGCCTCGCGGCTGCGCTTGCCCGCGTGCCGCTCCCGCGTGACGAGCTCGTCGAGGACCTCGGTGAGCTCGGCGGTGAGCAGGTCCGGGGCCGACCGGCTCGTCTCGAGGAGTGCGTCGCGCGCCGTGTCGTCGAGGCCGGCGGACACGGCGAAGGCGTGCACGGCGTCGCGGATCTCGGCGACCGCGCCGGCCCGGCGAGCCTGTGCGGCCCGGCCGGCCTCGACGATCTCGTCCTGGACGCGGCGGAAGAACGCCGTGCCGAACACCTTCTCGAGCAGCTTGCCCTTGTCCTCGGAGCGCGCCCTCAGGAACGTCGCGAACTCGCCCTGCGGCAGGATCACCGTCTGCACGAACTGGTCGCGGGTCAGGCCGACGGCCCGGGTGATCTCGTCGTCGCAGTCGCCGAGGTTGGTCGAGAGCAGCTCGCCGCCGAGGAGGTCGTCGGGGGTCTGGACCCGCCACAGCTTGACCGACGGGTTCTGCACCGTGGTGCCGGCACCGCGGGTCTTCGGCCGCTCGAACCGCGGCGTGCGCTGGACGCGGTAGATGCCGCTCTGGGTCTCGAACACCAGCGTGACGACGGGGACCGTGCGCGGGTCGGCGTGGTGGGAGTGGATCCGCTCGACGTCGGCCGACGCCTGGGCCACCTTGCCGTAGAGGGCGAAAGTGATGGCGTCGATGATCGTCGACTTGCCCGACCCGGTGGGCCCCTCGAGCAGGAAGAGCCCGGCACGGCCGACGGCGGCGAAGTCGATGGTCTCGGTGCCGGCGTAGGGGCCGATCGCCGTCATGGACAGGTGGTGCAGCTGCACGTCACCCCACCTCCTGCGCCTCGGCCAGGTGCTGCGCCTTGACCGCCGCCTCGTAGCCCGAGGCGAAGACGTCGACCTCACCCGCGCTCGCCTCGGTCTTGGTGACGTAGGCGATGAAGTCGGAGCCGAGCTCGCGGGGGTCGCGCTCGCTGACGACGGTGGTGCTCGCGCGCGCCCGCTCGACCGCGCGGTCGGGCTCGTGGAAGACCTGGAGCGCGTGCGGGAAGCGCGACCTGACCCGGTCCATGAGCGAGTCGGGACGGACCCGGTCGGTGACGGTCACCCGCACCCAGGCGTGCTCGGCGGACGCGTGCTCCGGCGAGTCGAGCAGCTCCTCGAGGCTGCCGCGCAGCGTCGCCATCGGCCGCGGCTGCGGGATCTCCACCGGCGTGACCCGGGCCGGGCCGGACGCGTCGAGGTCGACGAGGAGCGCGACCTTGGTGTGGTCCTGCTCGGAGAACGAGTACCGCAGCGGTGAGCCGGAGTAGCGCACGACCGAGCCCTCGGCGCAGTCCGGTGCCTGCGGGCCGTGCAGGTGCCCGAGGGCCGCGTAGTCGATGCCGTGGAAGACCGTGCCGGCCACGCGGTCGACGCCCCCGACCATGATCGAGCGTTCGGAGTCGCTCGGCTCGGCGCCGGCCACGAAGGCGTGCGCGAGGACGACGGACCGCACCCCCGGACGCTCGGCCAGATCGGCACGGATGCGGTCGCACGCGGCGGCGACGACCGCCTGGTGCGACCTCGGCAGCGGCTCGCCGCCGCCGGCGAGGGCGACGCGCGCGTGGTCGGGGTCGAGGTAGGGGATGCCGTACACCGCGGCCCGGACGCCGTCGCTGCCCTCGAGCAGGACCGGCAGGTCGAGCAGGCCGGGATCGGTGACCATGCGGATGCGGTCGCGGAACAGCCCAGCGCCGTAGCCGAGCCGGATGGCGGAGTCGTGGTTGCCCGACGTGACGACGACGGTGGTGACCGCCGACAGCCGCGAGAGGGTCCACTCGAGCAGCTGGACGGACTCGACCGGCGGGACGCCGCGGTCGTAGACGTCGCCCGCGACGAGGACGGCATCGACGGGGACGCCGTCGGGCGGGTCCTCGACGAGCTCGCACAGTCGCTCCAGGACGGCCGCCTGCGCCTCGTGGAGGTTGACGCCGTGGAGCGTCCGCCCGAGGTGCCAGTCGGAGGTGTGGAGCAACCGCATGCGACGACGGTAGGACCCCCCGCCGACATGGCCGAAGCCGACACCCCGGGACGCCGCGAGCCCGCCCCCGGCGTCGCGGGAACGGGCTCGTGGGTCGCGCGGCGTCAGTCGCTCTTGACGAAGGTGAGCAGCATCGAGACGAGGGTGACGATGAGCGCGCCGAGGACGGCGTCCCAGAAGAAGTGCTCGACGTGGAAGGACAGGCTCAGCTTGCCCGCGATCCACGACGTCAGCTCCAGCATCAGCGCGTTGACGACGAGGACGAACAGCCCGAGCGTCAGGATGATGAACGGCAGCGAGAGCACCTTGGCGACGGGGCGGATGAACGCGTTGACCAGGCCGAAGATCAGGGCGACGACGACGACCGTCTTGACGACCTGGCCCGTGGACCCCCCACCGAACGTGATGCCGGGGATGAGCCACGCGGCGACCCACAGCGCGACGGCGTTGATGACCGTCTGGAGCGCGAAGTTGATGAGCATGCGCTCAGTGTTCCACGGGCTCGCCCTCGATCGCGGGGTCTGCGGCGGCACCCGCCGTGTCGTCGGCGACGACGACGCCGGCCCGTGACAGGCCCGTGTCGACGAGGGCGCCGTTCGGCAGGCCCGGGTGCTCGTCGCCGGGGATGCGCGGCTGGAACATCGAGTTGAGCCGGAGCAGCTCGGGCTCGACCATCTTGAGGTGGCTGATGGCGTCCTTGACCGGGACACGCTCGATGCGGCCCCGCTGCAGCGCGACCATCTGCCCCCATGCCCCGTCGATCGCGGCCTCGACGGCGGCGACGCCGAAGCGCGTGCCGAGCACCCGGTCGAAGGCCACCGGGGAGCCGCCGCGCTGGATGTGCCCGAGGGCCGTCATGCGGCTCTCGATGCCGGTGCGGCCCTGGATCTCGCGGGCGAGGATGGAGCCGATCCCACCGAGGATCTGGTGGCCGTACTTGTCGACCTCGGGCGCCGGGATGTCGATCGTGCCCTCGCGTGGCACCGCACCCTCGGCGACGACGACGATCGTGGCGAACCGGCCCTTCTTGTGCCGGTGCACGATGCGCTCGCACACCTCGTCGATGTCGAAGGCCTCCTCGGGCGTCAGGATGATCGCCGCGCCACCGGCCAGGCCCGACCACACGGCGATGTGGCCGACGTGCCGGCCCATGACCTCGACGACGAGGACGCGGTGGTGCGACTCGGCGGTGGTGTGCAGCCGGTCGATGGCGTCGGTGCAGATCTGCACGGCGGTCTGGAACCCGAACGTCATCTCGGTGAGGGAGATGTCGTTGTCGATGGTCTTCGGGACGCCGATGACGGGGAAGCCGTGCTCGTGGAGCCGGTTGACGACGCCCATCGAGCCCTCGCCGCCGATGCCGATGATGGCGTCGAGGCCGTGCCGGTCGTAGGCCTTGCGGACCTTGGTCAGGCCGTCCTCGTAGGCGAAGGGCTGGTCGCGGCTCGTGCCGAGGATCGTGCCACCGAGGGGCAGGATGCCGCGGCACCGGTCGACGTCGAGGATCTCGTAGTCGTTGTCCATGACGCCGCGCCACGCGTTGCGGAAGCCGATGACGGTGCTGTCGTAGGTGACCTCGGCGGCGCGGGTCGCGCCGCGGATGACGGCGTTGAGGCCGGGACAGTCTCCGCCCCCGGTGAGGATGCCGATGCGCATGAGCTGGACTTTCGCTGTGTGGGCATGGTGAAGGGTGTCGAGGCGGCGCTGACGCGACGATGTGAGCCTAGCCACAGCGGGGCCACCGCGTCA
>NZ_JBPGXG010000195.1:0-6434 GCF_056755255.1 Monashia sp. HAY1-5C
CCCCCCCCCCCCCCCCCCCCCCCCCCCCCCCCCTCTCAAAGCAGAAAACCCCCCCCTAGATGTAGCTCCGTCTCGTGGGCTCGGAGATGTGTATAAGAGACAGGCGCGAGCCCGGCGCATCGGCGTCGCCACGACTCACCAGGGTGTCGAAGGACTGCTGCGCATGCCGGAGTTCGACCAGGTCGAGCTCGTCTTCGACGCAACCTCCGCGAAAGCACACCTCAACAACGACAAACTCGTTCGCACGCACGGCAAGCTCATGGTCGACCTCACACCCGCGGCCGTCGGTCCTTACGTCATCCCGCCGGTCAACCTCGGACAGCATCTGGGCACCACCAACGTCAACATGGTCACGTGCGGTGGCCAGGCGACCGTCCCGATGGTCGCCGCTGTGGCCCGTATCGCCGACGTGGCCTACGCCGAGATCGTCGCGTCCATCGCGTCCAAGTCCGCGGGCCCGGGCACACGAGCCAACATCGACGAGTTCACCGAGACGACAGCCCGCGCCATCGAAGCGGTCGGGGGAGCGCAGCGGGGCAAGGCCGTCATCATCCTCAACCCGGCCGACCCGCCGCTGGTCATGCGCGACACCGTGTTCTGCCTCGTCGAGGGTCCGGTCGACCAGGCCGCCGTCCGCGCCTCAGTGCACGCCATGGCGGAACAGGTCCGCAGCTACGTCCCGGGTTACCGCCTCAAGCAGGACGTCCAGTTCGACACCGTCGACGAGCCATTCGTCCCCGCGCTGGGGCGCCCTTTCCGCGGCACCAGGGTCTCGGTCTTCCTCGAGGTCGTCGGTGCCGGTCACTACCTGCCGGAGTACGCCGGAAACCTCGACATCATGACCTCGGCCGCCCTGCGCACCGCCGAGCGTCTCGTCTCACAGCGACTGGGAGCCACAGCATGAACACCGCGCAGCCAAACCTGCCCGACACCAGCACATCTCACGCGGGCGGCCCGCGGCTCTACGTCCAGGACGTGACCCTTCGCGACGGGGCGCACGCCCTGGGCCACCAGTACACGCCCGAGCAGGTCCGCACCGTCGCCGCCGCCCTCGAGGCGGCCGGAGTCGACGCGATCGAGGTGGCCCACGGCGACGGGCTCGGCGGGTCCAGCGTCACCTACGGGCATGGCGCCGCCACCGACCTGGACTGGATCGCGGCGGCCGCCGACGTCGTCACCCGCGCCACCCTCACCACTTTGATCCTGCCCGGCATCGGGACGATCGAAGACCTCAGAGCGGCGCGTGACCTGGGGGTCAGAAGCGTTCGCGTCGCCACCCACTGCACCGAAGCCGACGTCGCAGCCCAACACATCGCGTGGGCCCGCGAGCACGACATGGACGTCTCCGGGTTCCTCATGATGAGCCACCTCAACGACCCGGCAGGCCTGGCCGAGCAGGCGAGGCTGATGGAGTCCTACGGAGCGCACTGCGTCTACGTCACCGACTCCGCGGGCCGGCTCACCACCCGTGAGGTCGCCCAACGCGTCGAGG
Source organism: Monashia sp. HAY1-5C (assembly GCF_056755255.1). NCBI lineage: Bacteria > Bacillati > Actinomycetota > Actinomycetes > Micrococcales > Intrasporangiaceae > Intrasporangium > Monashia sp. HAY1-5C. The sequence goes on from NZ_JBPGXG010000195.1 coordinate 1,493, forward strand.
CCTTCCGACAGCGGTTGAACCCCGAGACCCAGATCGGCATCCACGCACACGAGAACCTGTCGCTCAGCGTCGCCAACAGCGTGACCGCAGTCGAGCACGGCGCCTACCGAGTCGACGCGTCCCTGGCCGGGCAGGGCGCCGGCGCCGGGAACACCGCACTCGAGGCGTTCATCGCCGTGGCCAACCTCATGGGCTGGCAGCACGGCTGCGACCTCTTCACGCTGCAGGACGCCGCCGACGACATCATCCGACCCCTGCAGACCCGACCGGTGCGCGTCGACCGCGAGACCCTGTCGCTGGGCTACGCCGGCGTGTACTCCAGCTTCCTGCTGCACGCCGAGCGCGCCGCCGCCCGGTACGGGCTCGACGCCCGAGACATCCTGCTCGAGCTGGGGCGCCGCAAGATGGTCGGCGGCCAGGAGGACATGATCGTCGACGTCGCCCTGGACCTGCTCAAGGCCGAGTCCACCGAGGCGGTGACGGCATGACCATCGCCGCGCCGGACACGCTGGCCGTCCTGGCAGCGACCCTCGACGACGCCCAGACCTCGGCCACCGCCGTCCAACAGGTGACCACCACGGCACACCTCACCCTCAACGACGCGTACGCCGTCCAGCACCTGCTGGTCGAGCGCAGAACGGCGCGCGGCGACCGAATCTCGGGCGTGAAGCTCGGCTTCACGAGCCGCGCCAAGGCCCAGCAGATGGGCGTCGACGACGTCATCATCGGCTCGATCACCGCCGGCATGCAGGTTCCCGACGGGGGACAGGCAGACCCCGCCCGGTACATCCACCCGCGCATCGAACCAGAGGTCGCCTGGCTGCTCGGCCGCGACGTCGAGGCCGACGACGACTCGCCCGAGACCGGCTCGGCCGTCGACGCGGTCGCGCCGGCACTGGAGATCATCGACTCGCGCTACCGCGACTTCAGGTTCACTCTCGAGGACGTCGTCGCCGACAACACCTCCGCCGCCGGCTACGTCATCGGGCCATGGCAGCAGCTCAGCGCCGCCGGCGACCTCGGCAACCGGGGCGTGGCGCTGGAGGTCGACGGCCAGGTCTCCCAGACCGGGTCGACCGCCGCAATCCTCGGACACCCCTACCGGGCCGTCGCGGCCGCCCGCCGGATGGCCAGGGCGTACGGGTTCACCCTGCGAGCCGGCATGGTGCTGATGGCTGGTGCGGCCACCGCGGCCGTACCGCTCCACGCCGGTTCGCACGTCCAGTCGACCGTCACCGGCCTGGGCCGGGTCGGCGTCCGCCTCGGGTCGGCAGGTGCCCGCCATGAATGAGACGACGGCGATCACCGTGACGGGAAGAGCGACTCCGCGCGGACGGTTCCCGCACGTGAAGAAGTCCGGAGACCTCGTGTTCGTCTCGGGAACGAGCAGCCGCCGTCCGGACAACACCATCGAGGGGGCAGCGGCAGACGAGGTCGGAGTGACCTCGCTGGACATCCGCGTCCAGACCCGAGCGGTCATCGAGAACATCCGCGCCGTCCTCGAGGCGGCCGGCGCCACCCTGGCCGACCTGGTCCAAGCCACCACCTACCTGGTCAGCATGAACGACTTCGCCGGTTACAACGAGGTCTGGGCCGACTACTTCGACGAGCACGGGCCGACGCGTACCACGGTGGCCGTGCACCAGCTGCCCCACCCGCACCTGCTCATCGAGATCCAGGCGATCGCCCGGGTCGAGGGTGCGACCAACCCCAAGGAGGACTCATGAGCACCATCCCGCCCGTCATCAACTTCCCCGAGTGGCTCAAGGACAACGAGCACCTGCTCAAGCCGCCGGTGAACAACCGGCAGGCGCTGACGCCGATGGACGACTTCATCGTGCAGGTCGTCGGCGGACCCAACCAGCGCACCGACTACCACCTCGACCCGTTCGAGGAGTGGTTCTACCAGGTCAAGGGCAGCATGCACGTGAACCTCATGACCGACGACGGGCCTCGGCGCGTCGACATCCACGAGGGTGACATGTGGATGCTGCCGCGCAACACCTACCACTCGCCCCAACGGCCGGAGCCCGGCTCGATCGGCATCGTCATCGAGCGAATCCGCGAGGAAGGACAGCTGGAGAAGTTCGCCTGGTTCTGCCCGCAGTGCAGCACCAAGGTCCATGAGGTCGAGCTCCAGGTGCGCGACATCGTCCAAGACCTGCCGCCGGTGTTCCAGGACTTCTACACCAGCGAGCAGGGGCGCACCTGCCCCAGCTGCGGCACCGTGCATCCCGGCAAGGGATGACACCGGTGAGCACGATCGACGTGCACAGCCACTACGTCCCACGCGGCTGGCCGGACCTGTCCGAGGTCGTGTCACCACGTCGGGACTGGCCTTGGCTGCGCATCGACTCCGAGCGGCAGGCCTGCATCATGCTCGGGGACAAGGAGTTTCGCCCGGTCGGCGAGGACTGCTGGAACGCCGAGGTACGACTGAAAGCCATGGACGCCGACGGCGTCGCGGCCCAAGTGGTCTCGCCCACGCCGGTGTTCTTCTCCTACGACGCGCCAAGCGATGAGGCCACCAAGATCGCCCGCATCTTCAACGACCTCGCCCTCGAGGTCTGTGCCCCGGCCCCACAGCGGCTCCTGCCGTTCGCGCAGGTCCCGTTGCAGGACCCGGACGCCGCATGCGAGGAGGTGGACCGATGCCTCGCGAACGGACACCGGGGGGTCGAGATCGGCAACCACGTCGGCGGCCGGGACCTGGACGACGAAGGAGTCGTGACCTTCCTGCAGCACTGCGCCGACCGAGGAGTCCCCGTCTTCGTCCACCCGTGGGACATGCCGACCTCGCCGCGGCTCGAGCGATGGATGGCTCGATGGATCACCGGCATGCCGGCGGAGACCCACCTGTCGATCATCGCCATGATCCTGGGAGGCGTGTTCGACCGGGTCCCCTCGTCGCTGCGGATCTGCTTTGCCCACGGTGGCGGCTCGTTCGCCTTCTGGCTCGGTCGCCTCGAGAACGCCTGGCGCCGGCGACCCGACCTCATCGCCACGTCACAGCTGCCGCCTTCGCACTACGTCGGGCGCTTCAGCGTCGACTCGGTCGTGTTCGACCCGGCCGCGCTGCGGATGCTGGTCGACACCTTGGGCCCGGGAAGTGTCATGGTCGGCAGCGACTACCCGTACCCGCTGGGGGAGCGTCCCGCCGGCCACGTGGTCCATCACGCCGACTTCCTCGATGAGAGCACCCGGGCCGCCCTGCTCCGCGGCAACGCGGAGCGGTTCCTGGGCCTGGACCCCGGCCAACCAGCCGGTGCCGGCGGGTACGTCAGCCAACGCGCGTGAGCTCGAGATCACGGCGCGGGACGCGGTGGCACCTGGCCGGTGCGGCCCGTGAAGCCGGGGTGACCGGGCCTCACAAGCACCACGTGACCGAATCCACGCACGACGAGACGTGAGACATGTGCCGGAACCTGCACTGCCCATGGGTAGCAGACCCCTGGGCGTGAGGAGCCTCGCTTGGAACCCAAGACCATCGACCGACTCAGCTGGGCCTTGGTCAACGTGCGGCCGAAGCTGAGCAGCGTCACGTCGCCGGACCGGCTTCACGCGTGGGCCGACGCAGCCGTCGAGCTGGTGGCCGCGGGAGCGGCACTGGACGGACCTCGCCCGTGCCCGGAAGGAGGCACCGCCAGTGACCCTGCGGCGCCCAGCTCGGCCGAAGCCTTCGGCCTCCGCTACTGGGAAGAGGCTCTCTCGAAAGCGCTGGCGCGGCTCCAGGCGCATGGCAACCTGCGACCCGAGGCGGACGTCACCGCGCTCGGTTCGGCGTTCGCCGCAATGCTGTACGGAGGGCTGCTGCTGAGCCTGACGACGGGCACCGCCGTGCCCCTTCAGGCAGCCCTGGACATGGCTCTTGGACAGATCCGTGCGTTCGGTGCTGGGTGACGACCCGCGGCGGCTCACGCCCCCCACGGGCTCGGCGAGGATTCGTGCTGCGGAGTCGCCGCTAGTGGGCGTCGGCCGCTGCCGTCATGGAACGGTGGCGGGAGACGAACGCCTGCACGTCGACCGGACCAAGACGCCCTATCGCTCCGGAGGAGTACACGGCGAGCATGACGGTGCCGTCGGGGCCAAGGACGAACCCCGTGGACTGGAAGAACGTGCCGGCTGGGTCGGTGTAGCACTCGAGTGCCGGCGCGACGTCGCGAACGGACACGTCGCACCCCACGGGGAAGGGAATGCCCAGCTCGGTGACGGTCTGCCGAGCCACAGCCTCCGGGTCGGCGGACAGGGCAACGGTGGTGATGCCCTCGTCGATGAGTGACTGGTGCCGGCCGACGAAGGAGCGCAGCTGTCCCGTGCAGTAGCGACACCACGAGCCGCGGTAGACGAGGACGACGGCGTAGCTGCCCTCGGTGGCTGATGGAAGCCGAATCTCCCCACCGGCGGCGGTGCGCATGGACAGTCGGGGAAAGCGTGAACCGTTGAGCAGCATGTGTGACCTCTCGTTCTGTGCGTGGCGCCGTCGTGGCCCGCGCCCGCGCTCGACGGCGTCGACCGGGCCCTGATCGGCGCATACTGATGTGACCTTGGTGCCACGTGCACGCGAAGCCTTAGGTCATGTGCCCGTCCGCGGGCCGGCACTTGGGTCCGCGCGAGAGATCGGGACCGCCGCACACACGAACCAGTCGCACGACGGCCGCGACGCGACCATGCCGGCTCAGGGCACCAGACGGTGCCCAGACGAGGCCGAAGCACGGGCACTCTCGTGGGCTACGAGTCCCGGTGGCGGCGCGTCGTCGCGACCACTGGGACGACGAAACAGACCACTGATCAAGGAGCTGCAGATGGATGTGACCGTTGTCGACAACGCGTCGATGCATCGGTACGAGGCACGCATCGGGGACGAGGTGGCCGGCTACACCGTGTACCAGAACGCCGCCTCCATCGTCATCATCGAGCACACGGAGGTCGACCCCTCCTACGA
>NZ_JBPGXG010000196.1:0-6234 GCF_056755255.1 Monashia sp. HAY1-5C
TCCGTCGTCGGCAGCGTCAGATGTGTATAAGAGACAGCCGACACACTGGTTCGAGGTGTTCCCCGACTCCCGGGAGTCGAGGCACCCCTGGACCGGGAGGACGAAGACGCATGACCCAGACGCACGACGTCATCAACCCCGCCACCGAGCAGGTGGTGCGCTCGGTCGAGCTCGCCTCCCTCGAGGAGGCCGACGCCGCCATCGTCCGCGCCGCGGACGCGTTCCCCGCGTGGCGGGACGTCGCGCCCGGGGACCAGGCGCTGCTCCTGCGCCGGTTCTCCGACCTCGTCGGCGAGCACCAGGAGGAGCTGGCCCTCCTCGAGGTGCAGAACGCGGGGCACACGATCGGCAACGCCCGGTGGGAGGCGGGGAACGTCCGCGACGTGCTGGCCTACTACGCGGGCGCCCCGGAGCGGAACCTCGGGCAGCAGATCCCCGTCGCCGGTGGCCTCGACGTGACCTTCCGCGAGCCCCTCGGGGTCGTCGGCGTCATCGTGCCGTGGAACTTCCCGATGCCGATCGCCGGCTGGGGCTTCGCGCCGGCGCTCGCGGCCGGCAACACCGTCGTGCTCAAGCCCGCCGAGCTGACCCCGCTGACGGCCATGCGCCTCGGCGAGCTCGCCCTCGAGGCGGGGCTGCCCGAAGGCGTGTTCACCGTCGTCCCGGGCCAGGGCTCGGTCGTGGGCGAGCGGTTCGTCACGCACCCGGCCGTGCGCAAGGTGTGCTTCACCGGCTCCACCGAGGTCGGGCAGCAGATCATGCGCGGAGCCGCCGACCAGCTCAAGCGGGTCACCCTCGAGCTCGGCGGCAAGAGCGCCAACGTCGTGTTCGACGACGCCGACCTCGAGCTCGCCGCGGCCCGCGCCCCCTACGGCGTGTTCGACAACGCCGGTCAGGACTGCTGCGCCCGTAGTCGGATCCTCGTGCAGCGCAACGTCTTCGACCGGTTCATGGAGCACTTCGAGACGGCGGTACGCGGTGTCGTGGTCACCGACCCCACCGACGAGGCCTCGGAGATGGGGCCGCTCATCAGCGCCGACCAGCACGCTCGGGTCCGTTCGTACGTCGAGGACGCGCCCGACCGCGTCGACGTCGCCTTCCGCGGTGCGGCCCCCGGCGGCTCGGGCTACTGGTACGCGCCCACGGTGGTCCTGCCCGGCTCGACGTCCGACCGGGTCTGGCAGGAGGAGGTGTTCGGGCCGGTCGTGGCCGTCATGCCCTTCGACGACGAGGCCGACGCCGTCGCCAAGGCCAACGACACCGCGTACGGGCTCTCCGGTTCGATCTGGACCCGTGACGTCGGGCGGGCCCTGCGCGTCGCCCGTGGCATCGAGGCCGGCAACCTGTCGGTCAACTCCCACAGCAGCGTCCGCTACTGGACGCCGTTCGGGGGCTTCAAGCGCAGCGGGATCGGGCGCGAGCTCGGCCCGGACGCGCTCGACGCGTTCACCGAGGTCAAGAACGTCTTCATCTCCACCGACTGAGTGCACGACCGACACCCCCGGACAGCAAGGAAAGAGGAGTCATGGCAGGCAGGCTCGACGGCAAGGTCGCAGTCATCACGGGCGGGTGCTCCGGCATCGGCCTGGCCACCGCGCGGCGGTTCGCCGAGGAAGGGGCGAAGGTCGTCATCGGCGACCTCGACGCCGTCAACGGCCCGCGCGTCGCCGAGGAGGTGGACGGCACGTTCGTCACGGTCGACGTCGTGAGCAAGGAGGAGGTCGACGCGCTCTTCGCCACCGCCAAGGAGACCTACGGATCGGTCGACATCGCCTTCAACAACGCCGGCATCTCCCCGCCCGAGGACGACTCCATCCTCGACACCGACCTCGACGCGTGGCGCAGGGTCCAGGAGGTCAACCTGACGTCGGTCTACCTCTGCTGCAAGGCCGCCCTGCCCTACATGCTCGAGCAGAAGAAGGGCTCGATCATCAACACGGCCTCGTTCGTGGCCGTCATGGGCGCGGCGACGTCGCAGATCTCCTACAGCGCGAGCAAGGGTGGCGTGCTCTCGATGAGCCGCGAGCTCGGCGTCCAGTTCGCCCGCGAGGGCGTCCGCGTCAACGCGCTGTGCCCGGGTCCGGTCAACACGCCGTTGCTGCAGGAGCTGTTCGCCAAGGACGAGGAGCGGGCCGCGCGCCGTCTCGTGCACGTGCCGATGGGCCGGTTCGGCGAGCCGGAGGAGATGGCCAACGCCGTGCTCTTCCTCGCCTCCGACGAGTCGAGCTTCATCACGGCCTCCACCTTCCTCGTCGACGGCGGCATCTCCGGTGCCTACGTCACGCCCCTCTGACACCGTGTCTCGCGTCGAGGAGGGGCCGTGTCGGACACCGTGACCCGCCCGGTCATCGGGATCACGTCGTACGTCGAGCCGGCGTCGCGCGGCGACTGGGTCGACGTCCCGTCGGCCCTCCTGCCGCACAGCTACGTGCGCAAGGTCGAGGAGGCCGGCGGCATCGCCCTCGTCATCCCGCCGCGGCCCGACGGCTCCGAGGACCTGATGCGTGCGGTGCTCGGCCGGCTCGACGGGCTCGTCATCGCGGGTGGGGCCGACGTCGCGCCGGAGCTGTACGACGCGACACGGCATCCGACCGTCCAGGCCTCGCGCCCGGACCGTGACGCCACGGAGGTGGCGCTCGCCCGGGCCACGGCGGCCCTCGACGTGCCGGTGCTCGGCATCTGCCGGGGCATGCAGGTCATGGCCGTGGCCGCGGGCGGCCGGCTCGAGCAGCACACTCCCGAGCGCGTCGGGCACGAGGGGCACTCGCCGGCGCCCGCCACGTACGGCAGCCACCCGGTGCGCACGGTGGCGGGCACCCGCCTGTCCGCCGTGCTCGGCCCGTCGGTCGACGTCCCGAGCTACCACCACCAGTCGGTGCTGACGCACCCCGGGTACGTCGCGGCGGCGTGGGCCGACGACGGCACGCTCGAGGCGATGGAGGACCCGGCCGCCAGCTTCCGGCTGGCCGTCCAGTGGCACCCCGAGGAGGGTGAGGACGCCCGGCTCTTCGACGCGCTCGTCGACGCGGCGCACGCCAGGGTGCGGGGCCGGTCGGCCCGCACCTGAGCACGACGGGCCGCGCGAGGGCGCTGCGGCACGAGATGTCGGTCCCAGCATCCGGACCGGGTGTTTCGGCGATGTTTCCGCGCCCCTACATTGACGAGCGTGAAGCCGCACCTCGTGCACACCAGCACGCTCATTATCGACTAGCGCGACGAGAGACCCTCGTCGCGCAGACCTCCCGCACCCCGGGGGGTCTTTTTGTTTCCCGAACCACCGTGAGGGAGACCGCGGCCCAGGCCACACCCGGCACGGGCGGCACCGGCCCCAGGCCCGATGACGAGCACCGAGGACGACCGCACACGGAGCCATCCCCGAGATCGAGGACAATGAAGGCCATGGAAGCGCTGCACGTCTACGACACCACCCTGCGCGACGGCGCCCAGCAGGAGGGTCTCAACCTGTCGGTGTCGGACAAGCTGGCCATCGCCGGGCTGCTCGACGACCTCGGGGTCGACTTCATCGAGGGTGGCTGGCCGGGGGCTAACCCGAAGGACACGGAGTTCTTCGAGCGCGCCAAGGGCGAGCTGCGACTGCGCCACGCGACGCTCGCGGCCTTCGGGGCGACCCGACGGGCTGGGGGCGTCGCGGCGCAGGACCCCCTCGTGCAGGCCCTCGTCGACTCCGGCGCAGCAGTCGTGTGCCTCGTCGCGAAGTCACACACCGGCCACGTCGAGCGGGCCCTGAAGACGACGCTCGAGGAGAACCTCGCGATGGTCCGTGACACCGTCTCGCACCTCGCCCGGCAGGGCCGGCGCGTGTTCGTCGACTGCGAGCACTTCTTCGACGGCTGGCTCCTCGACCGCGACTACGCGCTGTCCGTCGTGCGCACGGCGCACGAGGCGGGCGCCGAGGTCGTCGTCCTCTGCGACACCAACGGCGGCATGCTGCCGCACCAGGTCGAGGAGGTCGTCGCCGACGTCATCGCCTCGACGGGTGCCCGCATCGGCGCCCACTGCCACAACGACACCGGCTGTGCCGCCGCCAACTCCGTCGCCGCCGTGCGGGCCGGGGCGACGCACGTGCAGGGCACCGTCAACGGCTACGGCGAGCGCACCGGCAACGCCGACCTCGTCACCGTCGCCGCCAACCTCCAGTTCAAGCTCGGCCTCGAGGCCATGGCGCCCGAGGCGTTCCGGCGGGCCATGCACATCGCCCACGCCATCAGCGAGGTGACGAACGTGCCGGCGTACAGCCGCCAGCCCTACGTGGGCGCGAGCGCCTTCGCGCACAAGGCCGGCCTGCACGCCAGCGCGCTCAAGGTCGACCCCGACCTCTACCAGCACATGGACCCCGAGCTGGTCGGCAACGGCATGCGCACGCTCGTGTCGGACATGGCGGGCCGGGCCAGCATCGAGCTCAAGGCCCGCGAGGCCGGGCTCGACCTGTCCGGGCGGCCCGACGTCGTCGCGGCGGTGCTCGCCGAGGTCAAGGACCTCGAGCTGCGCGGCTGGACGTTCGACGCGGCCGACGCCACCGTCGAGCTGATGATCCGCGAGGCCCTCGAGCCGGGTTGCACGCACTACTTCGAGGTCGAGTCGTGGCGCGTCATCACCGACTCCTCGGGCACCGGCGACGCCACCTCCGAGGCCACCGTCAAGCTGCGCGCCGACGGCTCGCGCCTCATCGCGACCGGCGAGGGCAACGGCCCGGTCAACGCCCTCGACCACGCCCTGCGCGACGCGCTGTCCCGCGCCTACCCCGAGATCGAGAAGCTCGAGCTCATCGACTTCAAGGTGCGCATCCTCGACGCGTCGCACGGCACCGACGCCGTGACCCGCGTGCTCATCGAGACCTCCGACGGCGAGACGTCGTGGGACACCATCGGCGTCGCGGGCTCGATCCTCGCCGCGTCGTGGCGCGCACTCACCGACGGCATCGTCCGCGGCCTCATCCGGCAGGACGTGCCCAGGCGCTGACGGGGCCCGCGCCGCAGGAGGGGTGCCCGTGGGGTCGCCGCCGCGCCGGCGGTGGGCGCCGTCAGGTCGTCCCGCGCAGCAGGGTGAGCAGTCCGGGGAGCCAGGAGCCGGACCTCGCCCGGAAGGTGTCGGGGTCGAGCGTCGCTGCCCCGGCGGGGACGGCGCCGAGCAGGCCCTCGGGGAGGCCGGCGAGGTGGTCCCGGTTCGTGACCTCGACGACGTCGGGGTCCTCGGGCCAGGCGCCGATGACGACGCCCAGCTGACGGATACGCCTGTGCCCCAGCGCCTCCCGAGTCAGCATGGTGTGGTTGAGCGTGCCGAGAGAGCTGCGGACGACGAGCACCACGCCGACGTCCGGCAGGCCGCGCGCGAGGTCCGCGAGGGTCTCGCCCGCGTCGGTGAGCTCGACGAGCAGGCCGCCCGCGCCCTCGACGAGCACGTGGTCGTGCCCGGCTGACAGGCGACGCACCGCGTCGACGTGGTCGGCGAACGCCGGCAGGGCCGCCCCCTCGAGCGCGGCCGCGGCCCGGGGCGCCATCGGCGCAGGCAGCCGGACCCCCTCGGAGCCCGGAACGCCGGACAGGCGCTCGACCTCCGCGACGTCGCCCGACTCACCGGGTGCGACGCCGGTCTGCGTCGGCTTGAAGACCGTGACGCGTCGGCCGGCGCCAGCCAGCACGGCCGCCACGGCTGCGGTCGCGACGGTCTTGCCCACCTCGGTGTCGGTGCCGGTCACGACGATGACCGCCGGCAGCGTCACGGCTGCCCCGCCGGGGCGGTCGGTACCGCGTGCACGGCGGCGACGACGGCGACGAGCTCGGCGGCCTCGGCCACGGTGTCGGCGGGCAGGTCGGCGCGGGCGGTGACCCGCAGCCGCGAGACGCCGTCGGGCACGCTCGGCGGACGGAAGCAGCCGACGAGGATGCCCTGGGCCCGAAGCTCGAGGGCAGCCGCGACCGCGGCGTCGGGCGAGGGCATCGCCAGGGACTGCACCGCGCCGGCGGCCGGCGTGATGCCGCAGCGGGCCGCGATCGTGCGGGCGTTCTCGCGCACCCGCGCCGCGAGCCCCGGCTCGTCGGTGACGATCTCCGCGGCGGCGAGCGCGGCCCCGGCCGCGCGGTGTTGACCAGGTGCTCCCGCAGGGCGACCGGGCCGACCACCTCGTCGTGACGCTGACCCTGTCCAAGGCGCTCGGCTCCCAGGCTGTCTCTTATACACATCTCCGAGCCCACGAGACGGAGCTACATCTGGTGT
>NZ_JBPGXG010000197.1:0-6247 GCF_056755255.1 Monashia sp. HAY1-5C
GTGTGTGAGCAGCTCGAGCGGTGCGGCCTGACCCGGGCCGAGGGCGACAGCTGGCGACGCGTCATCATCGAGAAGCCGTTCGGCCACGACCTCAAGAGCGCCCAACAGCTCAACGACATCGTCGAGGGCGTCTTCCCGCCCGACGCCGTCTTCAGGATCGACCACTACCTCGGCAAGGAGACCGTCCAGAACCTCCTCGCCCTGCGCTTCGCCAACCAGCTGTTCGAGCCGGTGTGGAACGCCAACTACGTCGACCACGTGCAGATCACGATGGCCGAGGACATCGGCATCGCCGGCCGGGCGGGCTACTACGACGGCATCGGGGCGGCCCGCGACGTCATCCAGAACCACCTGCTCCAGCTCCTCGCCCTCACCGCGATGGAGGAGCCGGTCTCCTTCGACGCCAAGGACCTTCGCGCCGAGAAGGAGAAGGCGCTCTCGGCCGTCCGGCTGCCTGCGAACCTCGACACCGGCGCGGCCCGCGGGCAGTACGCCGCCGGGTGGCAGGGTGCCGAGGAGGTCGTCGGCTACCTCAGCGAGGACGGCGTCGACCCGGACTCGCACACCGAGACCTTCGCCGCGGTGACCCTCGAGGTCGACACCCGACGCTGGGCCGGCGTGCCGTTCTACCTGCGCGCCGGCAAGCGGCTCGGCAAGCGCGTCACCGAGATCGCCGTCGTCTTCAAGCGGGCGCCGCACCTGCCGTTCGAGCACACGGCCACCGAGGAGCTCGGCCAGAACGCCATCGTCATCCGCGTCCAGCCCGACGAGGGCGTGACGCTGCGGTTCGGCTCGAAGGTGCCGGGCTCGCAGATGGAGGTGCGTGACGTGACGATGGACTTCGGCTACGGGTCCTCGTTCACCGAGGCCTCTCCCGAGGCGTACGAGCGGCTCATCCTCGACGTCCTCCTCGGCGACCCGCCGTTGTTCCCCCGCCACGAGGAGGTCGAGCTGTCCTGGCGCATCCTCGACCCGCTCATGGCGCACTGGGCCAAGGACGGCAAGCCGGAGCAGTACCCGGCCGGCACGTGGGGGCCGCCGTCGGCCCACGAGATGCTGAAGCGGGACGGACGTCACTGGAGGATGCCGTGATCAGGGACCTGACCGACACGACGACCACGGGCATCAGCAAGACGCTCGTCCGCCTCCGCAACGAGGTCGGCGCCATGGCGCTCGGCCGGGTCCTGACGCTCGTCATGGTCGTCGAGGACACCGACGCCCAGGAGGCCATCGACGCCGCCAACCAGGCCAGCCGGCAGCACCCCTGCCGCATCATCGTCGTCATCCCCGGTGAGCGGCGCGGCAGGAACCGCCTCGACGCGCAGATCCGCCTGGGCGGCGACGCCGGCGCGAGCGAGATCGTCGTCCTGCGGCTCTACGGCGCGCTGGCCGGGCACGGGCCGAGCGTCGTCGTGCCGCTCCTGCTGCCCGACTCCCCCATCGTCGCGTGGTGGCCGGGCAAGGCGCCCGACGACGTCGCCAAGGACCCCATCGGCGCCATGGCACAGCGTCGGATCACCGACGCCGCCCTGCACCACAACCCGCGGCTCATGCTCAAGAAGCGGGCGGCGACGTACGCGCCGGGCGACACCGACCTGTCGTGGACCCGACTCACGCTGTGGCGCGGGCTGCTCGCCGCCGCCCTCGACCAGCCGCCGTACGAGCCGATCACCGGGGCCGTCGTCAGCGGCGCCCCGGACTCGCCGTCCTCCGACCTGCTCGCGGCCTGGCTCACCCGCCGCCTCAAGGTGCCGGTGCGGCGCGTCTCGACGCCTCGGGGCTCGGGCATCAGCTCGGTGCGCCTGGAGCGGCGCAGCGGGCCCATCGACCTCGTCCGTCCCGGCGACGTCGTCGCGACGCTGTCGCAGGCAGGCCAGCCGGACCGGCGGATCAACCTGCCCCGGCGCGAGCTGCCCGAGTGCCTCGCCGACGAGCTGCGCCGGCTCGACCCCGACGAGGCCTACGCCGAGGCGCTGTGCCGCGGCCTGTCCGACCTGCAACCGGCCCGGCTGTCGGCCGCCGCGGCGGCCAAGGCCGGCAAGGCCCCCGACCTCGCGGAGGCTCGCCGGCTCGCCGCGCGCCTCGGCCACGACGAGTCCGCCCAGGACGCCAGCGCCATGATCACCGCGCCTCCGGCCCCCGGGACGGCCGAGACCGCGCAGGTCAAGGAGGCGACGGCCCGCAAGCTCGCCGGCAAGCGGACGCCGCGCGAGAAGGCCACAGCCAGGGCGCGCAAGAAGTCCGACGCGTCGACGGCCAAGCGGACCGCTGCGGCGACGGCGACCACCGGGCCCGCGACGGCGAAGAAGGCGTCCTCGTGAGCGAGCCCCGCGTCGTCGTTCACCCGGACAAGCAGTCGCTCGCCGATGCCGCCGCCGCTCGCCTGGTCACCGCCCTGCTCGACGCCCAGGCCCGCTCCCCCGAGGCCCAGGTGGCCCTGACGGGTGGGTCGATGGGGTCGGCGGTGATCGCCTCGCTGGCGCAGGTCCCCGGCCGCTCGGCCGTCGACTGGTCACGCGTGCGGGTCTGGTGGGGCGACGAGCGCTACCTGCCCGCCGGTGACCCCGACCGCAACGACACCCAGAACGACGAGGCGGGCCTGACCACCCTCGGCCTCGACCCGGCGAAGGTGCACCGGGTCGCCGGGCCGGACGCGTCCGAGAACGCCGAGGCCAGTGCCGCGGCGTACGCCGCGTCGATCCGTGAGTTCGGCCAGCAGGCCTGGGACGTCGTCCTTTTCGGCGTCGGGCCTGACGGGCACGTCGCCTCCCTCTTTCCGCACCACCCGGCCCAGCGCATCGGGGACGCGATCGCCGTGGCGGTCCACGAGTCACCGAAACCGCCGCCCGACCGGGTCAGCCTGACCTTCGAGTGCTTCGAGCGAAGCCACGAGGTGTGGTTCCTCGTCGCAGGTCCGGACAAGGCCGAGGCGGTGGCCGCCGCGCTCGCCCCCGGCACCGACCGCTGGGACGTCCCCGCGGCGGGCGTCCGCGGCACCGACGCGACGCTGTGGCTCGTCGACGCCGACGCCGCCTCCGGGCTCGGCTGAGCCGGCACCCCACGGGAACGACGGAGGGCCCGGGACGTCGTCCCGGGCCCTCCGTCGTGCGTCGGTGGTGACCGTCAGGTCACTGGATGAGGCCGCGCTCCCGGAGCGTGCTCAGGGCCTCGTCGAGGATCGCTGCGCCGTCGGCGTCGCTGCGCCGCTCCTTCACGTACGCGAGGTGCGTCTTGTACGGCTCGACCTTCGGCGGGGCGGGCGGGTTGTCCTTGTCCTGGCCCGCGGGGAAGCCGCAGCGGGGGCAGTCCCACGTCTCCGGCACGACCATGCCCGGCTCCTCGGCGAAGCTCGGCCGGGTCTCGTGCCCGTTGGAGCACCAGTAGGAGATGAAGACGCGGGGGGCGGCGTCGCCGCGCTCGGCCTCACCCATCGGGCCCGCGCCGACCCGGCTTCCACGAATGGCGTTACCACTGGCCATGGCGTGCTCCTCTCAGCTCGCGAAACGGGCCAACAGGCCCAGGCCGATGATCGCCGTCGCCCAGACCACGGCGACGGCGACGGTGAAGCGGTCGAGGTTGCGCTCGGCCACCGACGAGCCACCGAGGGACGTCGACATGCCCCCGCCGAACATGTCCGACAGGCCACCACCCTTGCCCTTGTGCAGCAGGATGAACAGGGTCAGGACCAGGCTGGACAGGACCAGCAGGACCTGGAGCACGATGCGAACCGCATCCACGGTGGTCACTCCATCTCGTCGGGGTCGTCGGCGCTCGGGTCTCGTGCCGTCCGCTCGCGCGGCCGGTCCCCGGCGCTCGGGACAGGATACCTCCCGGGCCCGCCACGGCCGAACGGCCGCGGCGGGCGGGAGGTGCGGTGACGCGAGCGGTCAGCCGGCGGTCACGTGGTCGCGGTAGCGGCAGATCGACGCGAACTCGGCCGGGTCGGTCGAGGCGCCGCCGACGAGGGCGCCGTCGACGTCGTCCTGCGCCATGATGGTGGCGACGTTGGCGGCCTTGACGCTGCCGCCGTAGAGGACGCGGACGCCGTCGGCGACCTCGGCCCCGTAGAGCTCGGCGAGCAGCACCCGGATCGCGGCACAGACCTCCTGCGCGTCGTCCGGGGTCGCGACCTCGCCGGTCCCGATGGCCCAGATGGGCTCGTAGGCGATGACGATGGTGGCGGCCTGCTCGGGGGTGACGCCGTCGAGGTCCTCGCGCAGCTGCGCGACGACGTGCTCGACCTGGCGGCCCTCCCGACGCACGTCGAGCGCCTCGCCGCAGCACAGGATCGGCGTCAGGCCGTGGGCGTAGGCCGCCCTGACCTTGGCGTTGACGACCGCGTCGGTCTCACCGTGGCCCTCGCGCCGCTCGCTGTGCCCGACGACGACGTAGGTGCAGCCGAGCTTGGCGAGGAACGCGCCCGAGATGTCGCCGGTGTAGGCGCCGGACGCGTGCGGAGAGAGGTCCTGGGCGCCGTAGCGCAGCTCGAGCTTGTCGCCCTCGACGAGGGTCTGCACGGAGCGCAGGTCGGTGAAGGGCGGCAGCACGGCCACCTCGACCGCAGCGTGGTCGTGCTTGGCGTCACGCAGCGTCCAGTCCAGCTTCTGCACGAGGTGCGTCGCCTGGAGGTGGTCGAGGTTCATCTTCCAGTTGCCGGCCATGAGCGGGATGCGACCCGCGGGCTTGGTGTCCTTGGCCATCAGGCGTCGTCCTCCTCGAGAACGGTCAGTCCGGGCAGCTCCTTGCCCTCGAGGTACTCGAGGCTGGCGCCACCACCGGTGGAGATGTGGCCGAAGTCGGAGTCCTCGAAGCCGAGCTGGCGCACCGCGGCCGCCGAGTCACCACCACCGACGACCGTGAGGGCGCCCCGGGCCGTGATGTCGACGAGCGCCTGGGCCAGCGACTTCGTCGCGGCGGCGAACGGCTCCATCTCGAACGCGCCCATCGGGCCGTTCCAGAAGACGGTCCGGCAGTCGGCG
The DNA here is from genome assembly GCF_056755255.1 of Monashia sp. HAY1-5C. NCBI lineage: Bacteria > Bacillati > Actinomycetota > Actinomycetes > Micrococcales > Intrasporangiaceae > Intrasporangium > Monashia sp. HAY1-5C. The sequence goes on from NZ_JBPGXG010000197.1 coordinate 4,980, forward strand.
AGCTTCTCGGCGAAGAGGCGGCTCGACTCGGGACCGATGTCCAGGCCCATCCGGTCGGCCGGGATCGCGTCGACGGCGACGACGTCGTGGTCGGCGTCGGCGCTGAACGCGTCGGCGGCGACGACGTCGACGGGCAGGACGATCTCGACGCCATCCTGCTCGGCCCGCTCGAGGTAGCCCTTGACCGTGTCGACCTGGTCGGCCTCGAGCAGGCTCTTGCCGACCTCGTGGCCCTGGGCGGCGAGGAAGGTGAAGACCATGCCGCCCCCGATGAGGAGACGGTCGGCCGTGCCGAGCAGGTTGCCGATGACGCCGAGCTTGTCGGACACCTTGGCCCCTCCGAGCACGACGGCATACGGCCGCTCGGGGTCCTTGGTGAGGCGGCGCAGGACGTCGACCTCGGTCTGGACGAGGCCACCGGTGGCGTGCGGGAGGAGCCGGGCGACGTCGTAGACCGACGCCTGCTTGCGGTGGACGACGCCGAAGCCGTCGGACACGAAGGCGTCTGCGAGAGAAGCGAGCTCGCCGGCGAACTCGGCCCGCTCCTCGTCGGTCTTGGCGGTCTCCCCGGCGTTGAAGCGGAGGTTCTCGAGGAGCAGCACCTGTCCGTCCTGCAGGGCGGCGGCCTTGGCCTTCGCGTCCTCGCCGACGGTGTCCTCGGCGAAGGCGACCTCGCGGCCAAGCACCTCGGCGAGGCGCTTCGCGACGGGCGCGAGGGAGTACCTGGCCTCGGGCGCGCCCTTGGGCCGGCCGAGGTGGGCGCAGACGATGACGCGGGCGCCGGCGTCGGCAAGGCCCTGGATCGTCGGGGCGGAGGCGCGGATGCGGCCGTCGTCGGTGATCGTCGAGCCGTCGAGCGGCACGTTGAGGTCGGACCGGACGAGGACGCGCTTGCCGCGCACGTCCCCGAGGTCGCTGGTGGTCTTCACGCGGTATGCCTCTTCAGTGGTTGGGGTCAGCCGGACACGGAGACGGCCACCGCCCCGGCGTGTCGATGACAGCCGAGGGCGGTGGCCGGGTGGCTCAGAGGGACGCGCCGACGAGCTTCACGAGGTCGACGAGGCGGTTGGAGTAGCCCCACTCGTTGTCGTACCAGCCGACAACCTTGACCTGGTTGCCGATGACCTTGGTGAGGCCGGCGTCGAAGATGCACGAGGCGGGGTCGGTCTCGATGTCCTTGGAGACGATCTGGTCCTCGGTGTAGACGAGGTAACCCTTGAGCGGACCCTCGGCGGCGGCCTTGACCGCGGCGTTGACCTCCTCGACGG
>NZ_JBPGXG010000198.1:0-6147 GCF_056755255.1 Monashia sp. HAY1-5C
ACGGCTACGGACCCATGCTCGCCGTGAACGAGGACATGATCCGCGTCATCGGCTCGACGCTGGCCAGGGCCTTGGGCGTCGATCCGGCGGAACGGGTGTTCGCGGCGCCCTACCTGGACATCTGTCCCCCCGGTATGCGGACACGACGTCCGTTGGCCTGGAACGACGTTCGCTCGCTGCGCCCCTGGGCCGGGCCGCCTGGGGACGGCTCGGTCGCCGGGGCGATCGCCGCCCTGCCGTACCCGGACACGGTCTACCTCACCCTCGGCACGGTCATGAACCAAGCCCTCGACGTGTTCCGAGCCGTGCTGGACGCAGCCGAGGACGTCGCGGTCAACGTCGTGACGACGACGGGACCCGGCCTCGACCCGGAGGCGATCGGCCCGCTCCCGAGGTCTGCCCTCGTGTACCCGTTCCTGCCGCAGGCGGATGTGCTGCCCTCCTGCTCGGCCGTCGTCTCCCACGCCGGCGCCGGCACGATGCTCGGAGCGCTCTGCTTCGGGCTCCCCCAGCTGTGCCTGCCCCAGAGCACCGACCAACCGCTCAACGCGGCCAGCCTGGTCGCCACCGGCGCCGGGCTCTCCCTGTCGCCGGACGAGACACACAGCGCGACGGTCGCCGCCGCGCTGCGCACGCTGCTGCACGACCCGTCGTACCGGGAGGCAGCGGCGCGGCTGCGCACCGCGATCGAGGCCCTGCCCCACCCCGACGCCGTGGTCGACGAGCTCACGGCCTGGGCCCGTTCGTCAGCGTGAGGGGCGCAACCACCGGGATGCCTGCGCTGCCCGGGCCCGCTCTCAGCGGACGAGCGGGTACACCGTCGCATCGTCGCCGACCACGTGCAGCGACTCACCGCGGGGTTCGGACACCAGACCCAGCACCCCACTGGGGCAGGCGATCTCGATCGTCTGCGCGTCCAGGAGCACACGGACGTCCCCGCCCGCGAACGGCATGTCCCAGCGCCGTCCGCCCGCCCGAGCGACGAGCATCCCGCCACCGACCTGGAGGCCGACGACCTCCTCACCCGCGCTGGTCACGACCATGCTCGCGCCCTCCCGAGGTGACCACGTGACGTCGGCCGCGAGCCCGGGGACGAACCCACCCGGCACGGCCGTGGCCCGGTACCGTTCCACGTCCGGGTGGGGCGTCGCGGTGAGCCGGTCGCCCTCGACCCCGAGGACGTACGGGACGCTGTGGGCGCTCGCCCAGCCGGCTTCGGCATCCTCGACCCCGCGCATCCAGAACAGGAGGCAGGGCCGGCCGTCGGCGTCACGGAAGAAGGACGGCGCGTAGTAGCTCGGTCCGTACGTGAGACGACCCCACGTCTTGGCGTCGAACTGCCCCGCCCCGTAGCTGCCCAGCGCATAGCCGGCGTAGTGCAGCACGTCGGCGTCCCACACCGAGGACACCATGGCATGGACACCGTCGACCTCGATGACCTGCGGGCACTCCCAGAGGGCACCGAGCCAGACCGGGTCCCGCTCGCGCGTCGACCGCTCCAGGGCAACACCCTCGTAGGTCCAGGTCTCCAAGTCGTCGGAGCGGTAGCTGAGGGCCATGGCCGTCCCGTCGGCCGTTCCTGCGCCGACGAACATGCGCCACGCGTCGGGGTCACGCACGATGAACGGGTCTCGGTAGGCGATGAGCTCGAGGTCCGTGGGGGCGTCGACGACGATGCCTCCCTTCTGCCACGAGACCCAGTCCGGACCGGTGGGCGTGGCGACCCGGATGCGGCCGATCCCGAAGTCCGGCACCGTCGTCGCCGTGTAGAAGATGCGTGCCCCGCCGTCGGGCCCGGCGACGAGCGAGCCGGTCCAGATGCCGTCGTCGCCGTCGCCGGGCGCGATGGCGACCGGTAGGGGCTTGAGGGACAAGAGGTCCGGCCCCACGGCATGGCCCCAGTGACAGGTTGGCGCCCACACGGTGCTCCCGGGGACGTACTGGTAGAAGGAGTGGTAGAGGCCGTCACGGACCGTGATGCCGTGGGGGTCGTTGATCCAGCCCTGTTCGGCGGTGAAGTGGAAGCGGGGCCTCATCGCTGCTCTCCTGCGTCGTAGCGGGCACGGACGGCCCGGGCGATGGCCACGTTGCTCTTCTCCCACTCGTCCACCTGGCTGCGTCGCGCCTCGCGGAGTGCATCGCGTCTGGCGACGAAGTCGGCCATGCGCCGCGCAGCGGTCTCCCTGGCCCGACGCTGTTCGTCGGTCAGCTCCGGCAGCGGAGTCTCGATGACCCGATCCATGGGCCGCAACGGCAGACGCTGCTCCACCGGCGGGAGGTCGAGCGCCGGCGACGGAAGCGTCTGGTACCAGTAGGCCGTCGAGGACCAGTCGTCCGACAGGTGGTTGCCGTGGCCGTGCTCGAAGGTGACCCGGATGCGCCTGTCGAACCGGATGGGGTCGACCATGTGGAAGCGGTAGCTGTGGTGGAAGCCCGGCACGTCCTCTTCGTGGACGATGGTCCCGTTGAACTGGAAGGCGTTCCGCTGCATGCCCCAGGCGTGACCGAAGTAGTCCTCCATCCCGGTGCCGTGCAGGCTCGGCGGCCACGAGTCGTCGTCGATGAAGATCATGTCGTCACCCTCACCCCACCACGATCCCTGGAAGTGACGGACGGCGAGGGTGCAGCCGACGTAGTGGCCGCGGCCCTCCGTCTCCAGCGCGACGTAGTTGTCCTTGCCGTCGAGGTTGGCCACGGTCGTCTCGATGCTGTTGGCCTGCAGGTCGGGCGCCCAGCCCCGGTTGGGCAGCGCCCTGCGCCAGTGCGCGTGGAAGTACAGGGTGTCGTCGGGCAGTGGCTCGGGGACGAGCTCGTAGTCGATGTAGAAGTACTGGAGGTAGGGGATGTCGTTCTGGTTCTCCACGACGATCCTCGCGCGCGTGCCGAACGGCATCCGGAAGTAGCTGTTGAAGGCAGCCGAGCCACCGAACGTGTGCAGTTCCGCCTCCTTGGCCGAGACCGACAGCGGTAGCGAGTCGTACGTCCCGGACAGCGAGTTCATGAGGCCGAAGAAGTCCCCGAGCGGTGCGACCACGCTGGGGGTCTCCTGGTCGTCCCAGTACATCTTGAGGACGACCTTGCGGTAGTAGTCCGGGTCCACGACCTCCCAGCTGACGCCGAGGGCGTTGTGGATCTCGAGCATCGGCACGCCGACGACCGCGGGGTCGATCTGTCCCGGACCGGGCTGGATGCGACAGGACTGGGTCATCCAGATGTGCGTGATGTAGCCGGGACCCTCGAGGTCGGCCAGAGTCCTGGACTCTCCGGGCATGACGATCCAGTTGTCCTGGTTGCGCCCCGTCTGGTCGAAGCTCGACGCGCGAGCGGTTCGGGCTCGACGGGCCCGGGTGAGGTCGCCGAGCAGGCCGCCCGGTGGCTGGTGCTGGGTCACGGTGGTCCTTCCCTGAGCCGTCGGCCGCCGTGGGAAACGGCGCTCGATCAGCGTCGAAACGTTTTCGTAGCCGGATGCTATGTCCCGCTCGATTCGGAACGCAAGGATGCCCGAGAAAGCGCAGGTGAGACGCCCGGATACCCCGATTCGGCCGTGGGCCCTACACTTGCGCAAACGATGCACTGGAGAGGGAAGAGTCATGGCGACGATGGTGGAGGTGGCGCGACGCGCCAACGTGTCCGTGTCGACGGTGTCCCACGTCCTCAACGGGACACGGCACGTCGAGGGGGAGACGCGGCAGCGCGTGCTCGCCGCGATCGAGGCGACCGGCTACCGCCAGGACGCCCTGGCCCGGGCGTTGCGACGGGCCAAGACCGACAGCATCGGGCTGGTCGTCTCCGACGCCGGCGAGCCGGCCTTCGCCGCCATGGTCCATGGCGTCGAGCACGCAGCGGTCGAGCACGGGCTGACCCTCGTCCTCGCGAACTCCGCCGAGGACGCGGACCGGGAGCGGAAGGCCGTGCAGACGCTGCTCGACCGGCGCGTCGACGGCCTCATCCTGGCCCGGGCCGCCGAGTCGGACCCGGGCCTGATCGAGTCCCTCGAGACCGAGAAGCCACCGACGATCCTGCTCGACCGGATCTTCCCCATGCTCCCGTTCGACCAAGTCGGCGCCGACAACCGTGCCGCGATGCGGGAGCTGAGCCTGCGGCTCATCGACCGCGGCCACACACGCATGGCGATCGTGGCCGGCGACACCCGTGTCCCGACGCTCCACGAGCGGCTCGACGGGTTCACGAGCGCCCTCTTCGAGACCCGGCAGTCCATCCAGGACCAGCACATCCTCACCGGCACCGAAGACGACGGCGTCCGAGCCGGCCTCCGGACCGCCCTGACGTCCCAGCGCCCCACGGCGGTCATCGCGAGCAGCACGCCGCTGGCCGTGCTGGCACTCCGGACGCTCGCCGAGGAGGGTCTGCGCGTCCCTGACGACATCGCGTTCGCCACGTTCGACGGCTTCGACAACTCGGACCTGTTCCGCCCCCAGGTCACCACGGTGCGCCAACCCGCCTTCGACATGGGTGTCGCCGCCGTGCAGCTGCTCGTCGAACGCCTCAGGACGCCCGAGGCCAGCCCGCGGACGGTGCGGCTGCGCCAGCACATCGAGTGGCGTGAGTCGACGGAGGCCTGGGTACCGCAGGCCTGACCACGTTCCGGACGAGCGCCACGACATGACGCTTGACACCCTCGCGGAGCCGCTCTACCGTCGGACAAACGTTTCGCGCAAACGTTTCGCCGATTCTCGGCTCCACGTGATCCGTCACCCCGGGTGCGCACCCGTGGCACCCCACCTGAGGCGGCCGAAACCGCCTCGCTCATCGAAGGAGATGAAAGTGTCCATCTCGTCCCTCAGGATCGGGCCCACCAGACGCGTGGTCATCACGGCCGTGGCCGCCGCGACCCTCTCAGCCGGTCTGGGCGCCTGCTCATCCCACTCCGGCGGTGCCGACGCGTCCGGCAAGACGACGATCACGCTGTCGATGCAGAACCCCGACGTCAAGACGGCCGACCCCGCCACCTGGGCCATCGTCCAGGCGTTCGAGAAGGCCAACCCCACGGTCACCGTGCAGGTCACCGGCGAAGCCGTGGCCGAGCACCTGCAGAAGCTGTCGATCGCCGCCCAGAGCGACACACTGCCCGACGTGTTCTGGGTCTACAAGGCCAACGCCGAGGAGATGGTCCAGGGCGAGAAGCTGCTCGACCTCGCCCCGGTCCTCAAGGAGCTCGGCCTCTCGGACAAGTTTCCCAAGAGCACGCTGACGAACTTCACCGCCGGACAGACCGTCTACGGAGTGCCCTACCAGGGCCTGCTCACCGGGCTGTGGGTGAACAAGAAGATCCTGGCCGACAACGGCATCAAGCAGCCCGAGTCGTTCGAGGACCTGCTCGCCGCGGCGAAGACCCTCAAGGCCAAGGGCGTCACGACGATCTCCAACGGTGCGAACCAGTCGGCCTTCAGTGTCTGGAGCTTCCTGACCGACCTCAGCCGCTTCGGCTACGCCGACAAGATCGACGGCATCCTCAAGGGCACCCAGAGCTACGACAACCCGGACTTCCTCCGGCTGTACCAGCACATCGCCGAGCTGCGCGACGCCGGCGCGTTCGCGTCCAACGTGTCGACCCAGACCTACCAGCAGGCCGTCGACCAGTTCACGAGCGGCAAGGCTGCCATGCTCGACGCGGGCGTCTGGGCCTCGAGTGCGATCCAGAAGTCGCCCGTGGCCGCGAACGTCGGCTTCTGGGCCGGCCCGAAGTTCTCCGACGGGGTCGGCGACCAGAACATCATCATGAACGTCGCCTCGGCGCCGCTCGTCGTCAGCGCCAAGGTCTCCGAGGACGAGGCGAAGCTCGCAGCCGTCAAGAAGTTCATCGCCTTCTACTACAGCGACGCCGCCCAGCAGCTCCTCGTCGACAACGGGCAGCCCCCGGTGACGACGTACCAGCCCAAGGTCGACGCCAAGTCCCAGAGCGCCTTGAAGGCTGCGCTCGACGCTGCAAGCGCCCCGGGCGTCACCAGCCCGGAGTCGCAGCCGGACCTGCTCGTGCCGACCGCTGTCGCGAACGCGATGTACGACAGCATCTACGGCGTGATCCAGAACCAGCTGACCCCCAAGCAGGCGCTCGAGCTCGTCGAGACGGCGATCAAGTCCAAGTGAGCCTGTCTCTTATACACATCTGACGCTGCCGACGACGGA
>NZ_JBPGXG010000199.1:0-6055 GCF_056755255.1 Monashia sp. HAY1-5C
GAAGCAGGACCGGACGAAAGGGCGCATGATCGGACGTTCGCGCCGCGCAGAGGCTCAGGCGGCTTCAACCTGGCTGTTCACCACGCTGGGCGCTTCGTCAGCGTGTTGCCACTGGTCTTGCTTCCCTGGTCAGCGGGGCTCCGTGCGGAAGCGTCAGGGCGCCGAGGCGTCCCAACCCACTCGCGCCCTGTACGCCTCGAGGGACGGGCGCTGTGGCACCAGACGCACGCAAGCGCGGCTAGCCCTCGCCGCCTTGATCTGCATCGTCCTCAGCGTCGTGGCGCTCGTCCTCGAACGCCTTTACGAGGAGGCGGGCACGCTCGTCGCGGCCGACCGTGTTGGCGTCCTCGCGACCGTGCATGGCCTGCGCAAGGGCCCACTCGGGCAGATCGGGACGAGGTCGCTCAGCTGCTGTGCCCATGGGCGCCATCCGTTCCATCGCCGGGCCTACCAGGGACCAACCAAGGTATCGCGCAGCGACGCCTTCCCAGTGTGCGCCCGGGCGGTGAGTCGCCACAACTGCAAGGCGCGAGACAGGTCCTCACAGAGACGCAGCCGACTCCTTCGGCGCCGTACCGGATCGACACTTCGTGAGCCGGCCCGAAGACCTGTCGCGGACCGGCTCGTGACGTGCGGCGGCCGAGAAGACGCAGACCTGCCCGCTTGCCGACAACAGGACGTAGGCTCGGGCTGTCTCGCACACCGGAAACGTCTCGGGCCGCGGGGGAGCCGAGGTCTCGAATGTCCGCTGATCCACCCGAAGGCCCACCTCCTGTGAACCGGTCGCTGACATTGCTGGCAGCCGACGTGCGCCGTGCCCGTGAAGAGGTCCAGCGACTCCGCGGAGTACCCGCGTCAGCACCGCTTCACGCGGCACACGAGTCGTTGCTGGAGGCCATGGAGCGATACGCCGCGGCGCTCAGTGTCCGCAACCTGCCGCTCCCTTCGCGGCTGCGTGACGAGCTGCGTCTGCAGCGTCGCATCCGCCGTAACCGCGGCCGGTACGCCTCATGACTTCCTGCGGCTTCTTCTTTGTGGGGTCCGAGGCGCGGGTCCTCAGCGCTCCGGCAACGGGGCGGCGGCTGCGGGCCGCGCTATCAGCTCCCGGGTTCGCGAACGGGATCGACTGTGCCAGTGGGGGCCCCCATCAAGCAGGGTCCGCCGGGTCGACGGCACGAACCAGAGCCCAGTCATGATGCGCCGCCTGATCGTTCTCGATCTTTTCTCCGGGCCGGGCTGGCGCGATGCGACCCAGATGGTGGGACACATACCAACCGGTGACGGTGAGGCTTGGGTGCTCATCCAGCCGGACCGTGTCGAAGTCGTCGCGGGTGGCCCGAGCGACCCACAACAACTACGGGATGCGAGTGACGGAGGACCGTCCTTCTACTGTCGTGTCTGGCACACAACGTCAGGGACCGACCGGCCGACGGTGCACACCGTGGCCGCAGGCGACGCCGACCTCTACGAGGAGATCCTCTTGAGCATCGGCTTCCGGCTCGAAGAGCCCGAAGGGGTTCGGCTGGAGCGTGATGACTCGGGCGTCTTCCGGGGCTACTACATCTGACAATGAGAGCCCGCTACCTGCACTTCCTCCACAGGGGCCGATCCGGCCGGTCCGGCGAGGCTCAATGCGACCTCGGGGGACACCGGGGGAAAACATCGGCAGGGGACGGGCGGATGACAAAGAGGGAACCCCGCCCGTTCCGGCGCGTGGCGCTCTCCCCAGAGGCCACCACGTACCCGAGTCCGTACTGGCAATCCAGCCGACGAAGTCCGGCCGCAGTGAACGAGATCCCTTCGCCATCATCGAGGCCCTGGCCCTGCTGGAACGGGCTTAGCCTCGTCACGTCGACATGCACTGTTCCGATCGGGATCCCCAAAGACTCGGACACCCACACCCCAGTATCGCCGCGGTGCGGGCCGTCGGGTGTCACGCCGCCGCTCTCCTTCAAGGAGAGGGGACCGGATCGCCACCCCAAGGACGTACCGCCAAGCGACCCATCGCTACCGACGTACGCAACCGGTAGCGCCACCCACGCACGGAAAAGCCGCTCCTTAGGAGGGGCTTCGTCATCCCCTCACAGCAACCGGTAGTACCACTGGTGCAGCGTCGAGGCCTTCAACTCGGCGCCGGCGTTTGCCAACGCAAACCCTGTCAGGGCCAGCGTCGACTTCGGCACATACACGCCCCCGGGCTGCAGGGCGGCGTTGTTGTTCGCCGGCGTCAGCACGACTGCCTTCGGCATCAGCGGCCGCGTGGTCGCCAGGATCACGGTCGCGACCGTCGCGCCAGCTGAGGGGCCCGTGCCGGTCGTAAGCTCGATGACACCCTCCGTGTCATTCCCCGTCACGGTAATCGTCGCCCCACTGCCGGCACCCGCACCCAGCCGCACGGACGGCGTGTACCCGTCAACGCCGGCGGTAAGGAGCGGCGCCCAGTCGGTGGCCTTGAGCCCCGTCGCGATCCACAGAGTGTCGGGCTCCTTGCCGCTGGTGCGCCGATACACCGTCCCGACCTCGCCCGGCGTGACCTTCCCCCTCGGGTCCGTCGCCGCCTGGAGCTGGCCGGTCGCCTTCACGATGTTGGCGAAGTCGAACACGGCCGCACCCATGGCAAACGAGTTGTCGCCCAGGTGCAGGTGGTTGATCTTCGTCGTCCCGGACGCCGTGAGGACGACGGCCATGCCGGCGGTGGCCCGATAGGTGTTGCCCTCCAACCTCAGGTAGTCACACCCCCGGATCGTGGTGCCGTAATGTGCCGACGAGGAGTGGTCGAACACGTTCCCTGTGACCGTGAACCGGGCCGTACTCACCCCCGCGAGCGCGTACAGCCCATACCCATGCGGGGTGGAGATCCGGTTACCGGTGACCAGCACCGTCCCGTAGACGTTGTCGAGCCGGATCCCGTCCTCGTCCTTTGTGTACCCACCGCCGCCGACGGACCCGTCGACCACGTTCCCGGAGATGGTGATGTCATCGACGTAGTTCACCTTGATCCCGCGCCCGCACCCAGAGAGCACGTTGTCGGTGATGACCACCTGCTGCGCGTGCGAGGCAGCCAAGCCGTGGACGCTGATCCCGGACTGCCGCTCCGTGGGCTGCCCGCCAGGTGAGTCGACGATGTTGCCGGAAATCACCGCGCGCGGCCGCGGGAAGCTCGCCGCCTGGTACCCGGGCATGTAGGAGATAGCGCCCTCACTGGCGACGTTCTGCGTCGACGTCAGCCCGTTGACGATGACGTTGCCGGCGCACACCAGGTTGATGACCGACTTCGCCGAGATAGCGCAGAAGCCGCACCGCTCGAAGTAGTTGCCGATGATCCGGGCTCCATCGACGGCCGGGTAGGTGTGGATCGGGGAGATGTCGTTGCCGGCCGCGTTCTGCCCGTAGCCCCAGAAGTAGTTCCCGATCGCCTCCAGCGTCGACAGGTTCCCGTTCGCGAACCCGTCCGACCCCGGCGCACCGGGCAGGTAGCCGTTGTTGGCGAGGAAGATCCCGCCCGGGTTACCCCCGGCGATCGCCGGGGTGTCGGTGCCGATGCACACGTTGTGGTTGAACCGGACTAGGCCGCTCTCACCCTGCTGACCGGAGATGGTCCGCAGGATTGAGGTCGTGTGTCCGGTGACGCCGTCATGTTCGGCCTGCTCCGTGACGCGGCACCGCTCCATGGACAGGAGGCCGCCGAAGTTCTGGGCGTACACGACGGAGGCGACAGTACTGGTGAAGGTCACGTCCTCGAGGACGATGCTCTTGCCATTCTCGATGGTCCCCGTGATGACGTAGGGCCGCCCTGTCTGGTTGGCCTTGTTCCCGTTCACGGTGCCGCCGGTGATCCGCAGCTCGGTCCCGTTGAACACGATCATGGAGCCTGACCCGGTGCCGGGCTTGTGCAGCAGTGTGGCGCCTTGGTCAAGGCGCAGCCGCGCGATGGTGTCGACGAGAAGGGCGTCCAGGACGTACGTGCCGGGCGGGAAGTACGTCTCACCACCCGCGGCGGTGGCGATCGCGTCCCTGACTGCGGCGGTGTCGTCGGTGGTGCCGTCACCGATGGCGCCGGTCGACTTCACACTGACGGGGTTCGACGCGTCCGCGGCCGCAGAGGCTGGGGTGGCGGCAACCGTGCCTGCCACGCCCGCGCCCATGGTCGCGGCCAGCCCGGCCAGCACAGCCTTCCGGCTCAGAACTGGGCTCGACGATGTCACGGGTGCTTCCTCCTCAAGGCACCGTCGCACGACAGGCGCTTCCGCAGAGGTTAGGAGCATTCATGTCGGTTTTTGCCCGAATCAGGTGTATTCAGATCGTTCCGGCTGAGGAGACCGCCGTGACCCGTTACCCAACATGTGCATCACAGCCTGCGGTTTGAGGGTCTCTGATTACGAGGCTGGCATGTTCGACCACGACCCCGCCGTCGCTTCGGCCTCGAGGTGTCGCCGGCGAGCTCGCCAAGCACGGCTGGAACCTGGGACGCCGGCAACAGCTCGACCGTCCGGCACCACGGCCGACCGGTCCACCGCGTCTGGCTTCGGCGACTTCCGCGCCAGCCCGACGACGGAGTCCCAGGAAGGGCAGAGAGACCAGACGAAGAGCGTGACCGGTCCTGCTTCATGTTGTGGAGCTGAGGGGACTCCGTCGCCTCCGCCAGCGTTCCGGCTCCTCCTCGAATCACTGAGTCCCAGAAACGGCAGAGAGACCGGACGATAAGCGTGTCCGGTCTCTGTGCCGTTGGTGGAGCTGAGGGGAGCCGTCGGCTCCGCTGCGCTCCGCCTCCTCCCGAATCCCCCCAACCTGTTCCAGAACATGAAGCAGGACCGGACGAAAAGCGTGTCCGGTCCTGCTTGATGTTGTGGAGCTGAGGGGATTCGAACCCCTGACCTTCTCATTGCGAACGAGACGCGCTACCAACTGCGCCACAGCCCCTCGGTGCGGAAGGAACGATAACACCACGCGGACCGGCTCATCCAATCGGTACGGAGCGGCCCCAGCGGCAGCCATCGCCGCTCTCGCGACGGCGGCGCGCCGGTGCCGTCACCGCGCCCGGCCACGTCGTCGGGGCCGGGCGCGGTGCGGTGGTCACGGTGCGAAGGTGAGGACGAGCGCGGCCCAGGTGCCCGAGGTGGTGCCGTCCGCGCGGAACGTGCCGGTGGACGTCGGGAGCTGGTAGGCGCGGCCGAGGTTCGTCTGGCCCGTCGCCTGTGGGGTGAGCGCGGTCCACGCCGAGGTCCACGTCGGGTTCGTCGCCGCAGTGAACGAGGCGACCGCCCCGAACACGACCTCACGCGCCGCCGTCGTCGTCTGGGTCAGCCCGGACGAGAACGAGGCCGTCGTGCCGGTCGCGGAGGCGACCCGGTCGACCCGCGTCACACCCTGAAGGTCGTCCACGACCATCCGGTACGACGAGACCTTCGGGAAGGTCGCCGTGATCTTGGCACCCTGCGGCAGCGGCTTGGTCGCGAGCGCCGTGAGGACGAGGAGCCGGCCGCCGCTCGCGGACACCGACCGGGCGAGGGTGTAGGTGTTGCCGGCCGTGTCGGTGACGCTGGCGGCGCCGTTCGAGTTGGTCAGCACCTGGAGCGTCACGACGACGAGGTGGTTCTGCTGGACGCCGGCCCCGGTTCCGAGCGTGACGGTCGCGGACGAGGCCGACGTCGTCGACGACGCCGTGCCGACCGTGGCCACGAAGCCGGGTGGCGGCGCGGCCACCGTGACCGACCGCTGCGCCGTGGCGCTGACGCCGGACGTGTTCGTGACGGTGACGGTCACGGTGTAGGTGCCCGCGACGCTGTAGGTGTGTGTCGCCGTGGCGGTCGCCGACGCGGGCACCGTGGTGCCGTCGCCGAAGTCGAAGGCGTAGGACAGGGTCTGGCCCTGGGGGTCGGTGGAGGCCGACGCGTCGGCGGTGACGGCTACGGGTGCGGTGCCGCTGGACGGGGTCACGGACAGGGCGGCCGTCGGCGGCCGGATCGCCGCGGAGACGGTGACCGTCTTCTGGGCGGTCGCGGTCAGGCCGGAGGTGTTGGTGACCGTGACGACGACCGTGTAGCTGCCGGCGGTC
>NZ_JBPGXG010000200.1:0-6007 GCF_056755255.1 Monashia sp. HAY1-5C
GCCCCCACACGGCACGGCGGGTGCGCAGGTTGTCCGTGCCGGCGTACTGCGCGTCGACGGTGTCGCGGTCGGTCATCGCGTCGGTCGGCTCCATGACCGAGGACCCTACTCAGTCGGTGCCGAACTCCATCGCCGCGCGGTCGAGCGCCTCGTCCAGCTCGTCGACATCGGCCGCCGCCGGGTTGGCGGCGATGGCCTGCGCTCCACCCGGCGCGAGCTCGCCGACGAGGTCGGTGGCATCGGAGCCGAGCAGGCCCTGCGACGCGTAGAGCTCGAGCTTGGCGCGCGAGTCGGCGATGTCGAGGTTGCGCATCGTCAGCTGGCCGATGCGGTCGACGGGCCCGAACGCGGCGTCCTCGGTGCGTTCCATCGACAGCTTCTCGGGGTGGTAGCTGAATGCCGGGCCGGTCGTGTTCACGACGGACCAGTCGTCGCCGCGGCGCAGGCGCACGGTCACCTCGCCGGTCACGGCGCTGGCGACCCAGCGCTGGAGCGACTCTCGCAGCATGAGCGACTGCGGGTCGAGCCAGCGGCCTTCGTAGAGCAGGCGACCGAGGCGTCGGCCCTCGGCGTGGTAGCTGGCGATGGTGTCCTCGTTGTGGATCGCGTTGAGGAGCCGCTCGTACGTGAGGTGGAGCAGCGCCATGGCCGGCGCCTCGTAGATGCCGCGCGACTTCGCCTCGATGATGCGGTTCTCGATCTGGTCGCTCATGCCGAGTCCGTGGCGGCCACCGATCGCGTTGGCCTCCATGACGAGCGCGACGGGGTCGTCGTAGGTGACCCCGTTGACCGCCACCGGGCGGCCGCGCTCCCAGCGGATCGTGACGTCCTCGGGCTCGATGGCGACGGCGGGGTCCCAGAACCGGACACCCATGATCGGCTCGACCACCTCCATCGACTCGTCGAGGAACTCGAGGGTCTTGGCCTCGTGCGTGGCGCCCCAGATGTTGGCGTCGGTCGAGTAGGCCTTCTCCGCGGACGCGCGGTAGGGCAGGTCGCGGGCCGTCAGCCACTCGGACATCTCGTGCCGGCCGCCGAGCTCGGTGACGAAGTCGGCGTCGAGCCACGGCTTGTAGATGCGCAGCTGCGGGTTGGCCATCAGGCCGTAGCGGTAGAACCGCTCGATGTCGTTGCCCTTGAAGGTCGAGCCGTCGCCCCAGATCGAGACGCCGTCCTCGTGCATCGCCCGCACGAGGAGCGTGCCGGTGACGACACGTCCGAGCGGCGTCGTGTTGAAGTACGTCCTGCCGCCGCTGCGGATGTGGAAGGCACCGCAGGCGATGGCCGACAGCCCCTCCTCGACGAGCGCCTGGCGGCAGTCGACGAGGCGGCTGATCTCGGCGCCGTACTGGCCGGCGCGGCCCGGGACCGACCCGATGTCCGGCTCGTCGTACTGGCCGAGGTCGGCCGTGTACGTGCAGGGCACCGCGCCCTTCTCACGCATCCACGCGACGGCCACCGAGGTGTCGAGGCCACCGGAGAAGGCGATGCCGACGCGTTCACCGACAGGGAGGGAGGTCAGTACCTTGGACACGCGTGCAAGTATATGCACAGGCGCGCATACCTATCCAATCGCGATGCCGCTTGCGGGCCGGCGCGGGCTGGGCCTGCGTCGCATCGGCTGTGGTTCGGGGCAGGCACTGCTGGGCAACCGACGCGACCTGCCCCGAAACGCAGCCCGTCGCACGCGGGCCGGCTGCTGACACCAACCCGGGCTCGGCCCGCCGTCCACATCCCCTGCGCCGGTCCACACCCGATCCACAGCGGCGGACCCCGCGGTGGTCACCGTCCGGCACCGGGCCCACGGTCGTGGCATGGATCTGCGACTCGTGGCCCGGGACGGCATCTTCTCCACCGGCGACGCCGACCGCATCGGTGTCGACCGGCATGCGCTGACCCGCCTGTGCCGTCGAGGTGAGGTCATCCGACTGACGCGTGGCTGGTACGCCCTCGTCGCCGAGGCCTCGCCGACGGCCGAGGAGGTGCATCGCCTCACGGCGCTCGCGCTGGGACGACAGTTCCGCTCGCGCGCGGTCATCAGCCACCACTCGTTGCTCCTCTGTCGACGCCTCCCGACGTTCGGCGCCGATCTGCGCACGGTGCACCTCACGTCAGCCGTGGGCGGACGCCGAGGCGATGCTGCGGGGGCGGGACGCAGCGTCAGCGTGCGCAGGCCGGGGCTGGTGGTCCATCGGGCCGTGGGCGAGGTGCGGCTCGGCTCACCCGGGCGGGACGGCAACCGGCCCGTCGCGATGCCGCTCGCGCACGCGATCGTCCAGGCGGGACTGCTCAGCGGCCCCCTCGGCGCGCTCGTCCCGGCCGACGCCGCCCTGCGCGCCGCCCTGGTGACGCCCGACGCGCTGGCCCGTGCGGTCGCCGACCTGCGCCACCACACGGGTGTCGGGCCCGTGCGCGCGGCGCTGCCGCAGGCCGACGGGCGGCACGAGTCACCCGGTGAGAGCCGGACGGCCTACGTGCTGCGGGCACTCGGGTTCGAGCTGGAGCCGCAGGTCGAGGTCGTCGCGGACGGCCGCCGCTACCGGGCCGACTTCCGGATCATCGGGTCGCGCGTGCTCGTCGAGTTCGACGGCGCCGTGAAGTACGCCGACGGTCGCCGCGAGACCCTGTTCGAGGAGAAGCAGCGCGAGGACGCGCTGCGGCGCGAGGGCTGGACGGTGGTCCGGCTGGTCTGGTCGGACCTCGACGACCCGGAGCGAGTGCGCCGGCGAGTCCTCGACGCCCTCGCACGGGCTGCCTGACGGAACACGGCCTGTGCTTCGGGGCGCGGACGGCGTGGGCCCGCGCAGTGGGTGCCGCAAAGCGCGGCACGTCGGGAGAGGCGCGCGGCCGATCGGTAAGGTCGACGACGCCGGGACGCGCAGTGGCCCGGCCCCCGCATGGGGACCGGGCCACCGGCGTCGGTCAGTCGGAGCGTCAGCTCTCGCCGCCGGCGTTGCCGGACGTGCCGGCCGTGACGTCGTCGAGCCGGTACTTGTCGGCCGCCTTGGCCGGGATGTCGGCGTCGATCCGGCCCTCCTTGGCCAGCAGCTGCAGCGCCCGCACCGCGACCGAGGGGCCGTCGATGTGGAAGAAGCGGCGAGCGGCCGGGCGGGTGTCGGAGAAGCCGAAGCCGTCGGCGCCGAGCGAGGCGTACGTGCCAGGGACCCACTCGCGGATCTGGTCCTGCACGGCCCGCATGTAGTCCGACACGGCGATGACCGGGCCCTCGGTGCCCTCGAGGCACTGGGTGACCCACGGCTTGACCGGCGCGCCGTCCGGGCCGAGGAACTCCTGCGCGTCGGCGGCCAGGCCGTCGCGGCGCAGCTCGTTCCACGAGGTCACCGACCAGACGTCGGCAGCCACGCCCCAGTCGTCGGCGAGCAGCTGCTGGGCCTCGAGCGCCCACGGCACCCCGACGCCCGAGGCGAGGAGCTGTGCGCGCGCCGGGGTGTGCTGCCAGCCCTCGGTGTCGGCCTGGGACAGGCGGTACATGCCCTTGAGGATGCCCTCGACGTCGACGTTCTCCGGCTCGGCCGGCTGCACGATCGGCTCGTTGTAGACGGTCAGGTAGTAGATGAGGTTGGACTCTTCGGGAGTCCGCCCCTCGCCGTACATCCGATGCAGGCCGTCCTGGACGATGTGCGCGATCTCGTAGCCGAAGGCCGGGTCGTAGTGCACGACCGCCGGGTTGGTCGAGGCGAGGAGGGGGCTGTGGCCGTCAGCGTGCTGCAGACCCTCTCCGGTCAGCGTCGTGCGGCCGGCGGTGGCGCCGATGAGGAAGCCACGCGTCATCTGGTCGGCTGCCGCCCAGATGGAGTCGCCGGTGCGCTGGAAGCCGAACATCGAGTAGAAGACGTAGACCGGGATCATCGGCTGGCCGTGGGTCGCGTACGACGTGCCGGCGGCCGTGAACGCGGCGAGGGAACCCGCCTCGTTGATGCCGAGGTGCAGGATCTGGCCCTGCTCGTTCTCGCGGTAGGCGAGCATGAGCTCGGCGTCGACGGGCGTGTAGTTCTGTCCGTTGGGGTTGTAGATCTTGATCGTCGGGAAGAACGCGTCCATGCCGAACGTGCGCGCCTCGTCGGGGATGATCGGCACGATGCGCTTGCCGAACTCCTTGTCGCGCAGGAGGTCCTTGAGCAGGCGCACGAAGGCCATCGTCGTGGCGACCTCCTGCTTGCCCGAGCCCTTCTTCACCTGGGCGTAGGCCTCGTCACCGGGCAGCTTGACGGTCTCGAAGCGGACGCGTCGGCTCGGCAGGGTGCCGCCGAGCTTGGCGCGGCGGTCGACCGAGTACCGGATGACCTCGTTGTCGGGACCGGGGTGGTAGTACGGCGGCTGGTACGGGTTGGCCTCGAGCTGCTCGTCGGTGATCGGGATGCGGAGGCTGTCGCGGAAGGCCTTGAGGTCGTCCAGCGTCATCTTCTTCATCTGGTGCGTGGCGTTGCGGCCGGCGAAGTGCGAGCCGAGGCTGTAGCCCTTGATCGTCTTGGCGAGGATGACGGTCGGCTGCCCGGTGTGCTCCCGCGCCGCCTTGTAGGCCGCGTACACCTTGCGGTAGTCGTGGCCGCCGCGCTTGAGGTCCCACCAGACCTGCTCGTCGGTCCAGTCCTCGACCATCTTGGCGGTGCGCGGGTCGCGCCCGAAGAAGTGGTCGCGGACGTACTTGCCGTCGTTGGCGCGGAAGGTCTGGTAGTCGCCGTCGCTCGTCTGGTTCATGATGTGCACGAGCGCGCCGTCGCGGTCGCCGGCCAGCAGCGGGTCCCACCCGCGTCCCCAGACGACCTTGATGACGTTCCAGCCGGCGCCGCGGAAGAACGCCTCGAGCTCCTGGATGATCTTGCCGTTGCCGCGCACCGGGCCGTCGAGACGCTGCAGGTTGCAGTTGATGACGAAGGTGAGGTTGTCGAGCTCCTCGTTGGCCGCGAGCTGGAGCAGGCCGCGGGACTCGGGCTCGTCCATCTCGCCGTCGCCGAGGAAGGCCCAGACGTCCTGCTGGCTAGTGTCCTTGAGGCCGCGGTTGTGCAGGTACTTGTTGAACTGCGCCTGGTAGATCGCGTTCATCGGGCCGATGCCCATCGACACCGTCGGGAACTCCCAGTAGTCCGGCATGAGGCGCGGGTGGGGGTAGGACGGGACGGCGCGGATCTTGCCGTCGACGATGTGGCTCTTCTCCTGGCGGAAGCCGTCGAGGTCGGCCTCGCTGAGGTGGCCCTCGAGGAAGCTGCGGGCGTACATGCCGGGGGAGGCGTGGCCCTGGAAGTACACCTGGTCGCCGCCGCCGGGGTGGTCCTTGCCGCGGAAGAAGTGGTTCATGCCCACCTCGTAGAGCGTGGCGGCGCTCGCGTACGTCGAGATGTGGCCGCCGACACCGATGCCCGGACGCTGCGCGCGGTGCACCATGACCGCGGCGTTCCAGCGGATGTAGCGGCGGAACTCGCGCTCGACGTCCTCGTCGCCGGGGAACCACGGCTCGCGCTCCGGCGGGATGGTGTTGATGTAGTCGGTCGCGGTCAGGGACGGCACCCCGACCTGCTGCTGGCGGGCCCGCTCGATGAGCTTGAGCATGATGTACCGCGCTCGCGTACGGCCCTTCTCGTCCAGCACGGCGTCGAGCGAGTCGAGCCACTCCTGGGTCTCCTCGGGGTCGATGTCCGGGAGCTGACTGGGGATGCCGTTG
Organism: Monashia sp. HAY1-5C; assembly: GCF_056755255.1. Lineage (NCBI taxonomy): Bacteria > Bacillati > Actinomycetota > Actinomycetes > Micrococcales > Intrasporangiaceae > Intrasporangium > Monashia sp. HAY1-5C. The sequence goes on from NZ_JBPGXG010000200.1 coordinate 5,681, forward strand.
AGGATCGGGCCGGCCTCGGAAGCCACGTCGTGGGTCCTTTCTCGTCGCGTCGCCGCGCTCGCGGCCGGTCGGCCGTAGCGGGGCTCCCACCCATCCTCCACCAATCCGTGGTGGCCGTCACACCCGGGTCCGGCTGTGGGACGCGGTGGCGGTGGGGGCCACCGACGGGCGCGTTGTCCCGCGTTGTGCGCGTCCGCCGCGCCTTGCGCGGTACGGTCGGACCGGATGGACTGGTACCAGTGCGGGAGCGCCTGCCGCCCCACCCTGCTCGACCTCTGCTCGACCTCTGCTCGACCTTTGCTCGACCCGCACGCCATGTGCACGACC
>NZ_JBPGXG010000201.1:0-5737 GCF_056755255.1 Monashia sp. HAY1-5C
CCCACATGTAGCTCCGTCTCGTGGGCTCGGAGATGGGTATAAGAGACAGGGTCCGCGGCGGGTGGGGCCCGGGTCGACGCCCGTCGAGGCGGCGGTGCCTGCTTCGGCGCCCCGGCTCGCGCGGTCGGCGGTGCGGGCCAGGTTCAGGAGTGCCTCGGCGGCCCGGTCGGGAGCACTCGACCTCGGCTGCTCACGGGCCGCGAGGCGGTCGAGGAGGAGGTCGTCGGCGTGGACCGCGGCATACCGCTCGGGGCGGGTCATGGCGCGTCCTCCTCGAGTCGTCGCCGCAGGGCGCGCAGGGCGCGGTGCTGGGCCACCCGCACGGCTGTCGGTGTCATTCCGAGCAGGGCCGCGACCTCATCGGCGGACAGGCCGTCGACGACGCGGAGCAGGAGGATCTCGCGCTGGCGCTCGGGCAGTCGGCCGAGCGGTGCCAGGGCGCGCGAGAGGTCGTCGACCGTCACGGCGCGCTGCTCCGGCGTCGGCTCGGCCGACGCGGCGTCGGGCACGACGCCCGCGAACTCCCGCGCCCTCGCCAGCGAGCGTCGGGCCATCGCCACCTTGTTCGCGGCGATGCCGAAGACGAAGCTGCTGAACGGGGTGGCCCGCTCCTCGTACCCCGGCAGCGCGTGCGCGAGCGCGAGGCAGGCCTCCTGCGTGACGTCCTCGGCGAGCTCGTCGCCGACCCGGGTGAGGCAGTAGCGGTGGATGCGGGGCCGGAACTCGGCCAGCACGGCCTCCACCGCGTCGGGATCGCCCGACCGGCCTCGTCGCACGGCGTCGCGCAGCAGTGGCTCGTCCATGTCCTGTCCACGATGGTGGGTCGAACCGGACATTACACGCGCACCGGGCGTAACGCCGGGTGATCGAGCGGCAATGTACGGGCGCATCCGGCCACCGGTCAGATCTCCCATCGGAAGGACCGAACCCATGAACCACCGGCTCGTCCAGCGCAAGATCGTCCTCGGCGTCGGCGGCGTCGTCGTCGCCGCGGCGATGACGGGCGGCGGCATCGCGGCCGCCTCCGACGACGCCCCGGCCTCGACGCCGGTCGTCGTGACGACCCCCGACACCGACGAGACCTCCGAGGCGGCCGAGACCCCGGAGGCGCCAGAGACCGAGACGCCGGAGGCCACCGAGACCCCCGAGGCCACCGAGACCCCCGAGGCCACCGAGACCCCCGAGGCCACCGAGACCCCCGAGGCCACGGAGAGCGGGAAGCCCCAGCTGCCGGAGGCCGCGGCTCACGGGCAGGCCACGGCGGCGGCGGCGAAGAAGAAGGGCGTCGAGGAGCGCACGGCGCACCGGTCGGCCCGGGCGGCCGAGGTCTCCCACGCCGGAGGCGTCGGGACACCCGCAGCGGACACCCACCCCACCCCGAGCGCGTCCGACGACCAGGGCGAGGACGCCGACGACCAGGGCGAGGACGCGAACGGCGACTCGCACGACTCGGGCGACGACGCGAGCGAGCACGGCTCGCACCACCAGGGTGGCGACGACCACGGTGACGACGGCGACCACGGTGGCGACGTCGGCGGGTCCGGCGGCTCGGACGACTGAGCGCAGCGCCCCGTCCCCTCGTGCGGAGGTCACGCGGCCACCCTCCCGGTCGGCCGCGTGACCACCCTGCGTGCCCTCCTCAGCCGCCCCCGGGCTGGTGCAGGAGGTAGGCCGGGTGGGTGGGCACCGACCCGGTGGTGACGAGGTGACGACCGAGCAGCACCGCGCCGTCGAGCGCACCGCCGCGAGCTGCGCCACGACGGGCGCCGTACCGGGCGAGGTGCCCGTCGAGGGCGCCGACGACCTGGGACGCCGCGAGGAGACCTCCCGTGGCCACGAGCGTCGGGTCGGGCAGCCCGGCGGCCGCAGCCAGCAGCGAGTCCGCGAGCGAGCGTCCCGCGTCGGCGCACACCCGGGCCGCCACCGGGTCGACCGCCGCCGCCGCCGTGACGAGGGGGGCGACCGACGCGAGCCGCTCGGGGGCGTCGGGGCCGGTCATGACGAGGCGCGGCCATCCGGCGGGGTCACCGAGCAACGACGTGGCCGCCTCCAGGAGGACCGGCGAGCCGCCGGCCAGCCCGTCGAGGGCTCGCAGCGCAGCCCGGAGCCCCTCGAGGCCGACCCAGGCGGCCGACCCGTGGTCGCCGAGCACGTGGCCCCAGCCGTCCACGCGGTTCCAGTGCGTGTCGAAGTCGGTGCCGAACGCGACGGCGCCGGTCCCGGCTGCCACGACCGCGCCGGGCCGGACGCCGCCGAGCGCGCCGACGAGGTTGGCGACGGCGTCGCTGACCACCACAGTGGTCGCGGCCCGCAACCCCGAGGCGACCGCGTCGATCACGGCGTCGCGGTCGGCGAGGAAGAGCAGGCCGCGCATCGACCAGACGACCGCGGCGTCCGACAGGTCGGGGTCGTCGAGCAGCCCACGTACGGACGTGACCAGTGCCTCCACGTCGATCCCGTTGGTGCCCAAGCGAGCTCCGTCCGCCGTACCGACGGTCGGCGACGTGCCCGCGGAGGCCGACGCGTCGACGCTCGTGAGTCGCAGCCCCGAGCCGCCGACGTCGACGGCCACGACGCGCCTCAGCAGGCCACGGCCAGGATCCCCGCTCGCACCCACCACGCAGGCGAGCCGATCACTTGGCCATGCCGGCGGTCAAGCCCGCCACGATCTGCTTGGTCGCCACGAGGAACAGCAGGATGAGCGGGACCGTCGTGATGACGAGCCCGGCGAAGACGGCGGAGTAGTTCGTCGCGTTCTCGCCGAAGAAGCTCGTCAGGCCGACGGGAAGCGTGTACTTGTCGTCGCGGCGCAGCAGCACGAGCGGGAAGAGGAAGTCGTTCCAGATCGGCACGAACCGGAAGACGGCGACAGTCGCCACGGCCGGTCGCACGAGCGGCACCATGATCCGCCAGAACGTCTGCCAGTGGTTCGCGCCGTCCAGCGCGGCGGCCTCCTCGAGCTCGGTGGGCAGCTGCCGGAAGAACGTGGTCAGGACGAAGATCGAGAACGGCACGCCGGACGCGGCGTACATCAGGGACAGCCCGAGCCGGGAGTCGATGAGGCCGAGGCCGTCGAAGAGGTAGAAGATCGGCAGGATCGCCAGGTGGATCGGCAGCATGAGGCCGGACAGGAAGAGCGACTCCAGCCACCGGAACACGCGCGAGCGGCCGCGGGCCAGGGCGTAGGCCGCCATCGTGGCCACCGACGTCGAGATGGCGACTGCCCCCACCGTGACCGCCAGCGAGTTGCCGAAGTACGTCGCGAAGCTGCCGGCGGTCCACGCCTCGACGTAGCTGGCGGTGGTGGGGGGCGACGGCAGGCCGAGCGGGTCGGTGATGAGCTCGGAGTTGGACCGGAACGAGCTGCTCACCATGAGCAGCAGCGGCACGAGCGCGAGGGCCGCGTAGGCCCAGAGCAGGACGCTCGCGGTCGCGCCGCCGACGGGCCGGCCCGTACCAGAGGGGCGCCGCCGGTCGGGTCCGGCCGACGCGGGCGGCCTCGCCTCTGCTGCAGGGGCCTGCGACGACGCGGGGGTGACGACCGCGGTGGTCATGCGGTGATCCTCCGCTCGTGCCGGCGGAGCACGGCCGTGGCCAGGTACGCGCCTCCGAAGATGAGGACGAACAGCAGCGTGGCCAGGGCCGACGAGCTGCCGATGGCGTCGGTGGCGCCGGAGTCGAAGGCCGTCCGGTAGAAGAGCAGGGAGACGAAGTCCGTTGCGCCCGCAGGGTTTCCGGTCGAGCCACCGAACGCGTACGGCAGTGCGAACGCCTCCATGGCGAAGATGAACGTCAACACCGACACCGTGCCGACTGCCGGGACGAGCAGGGGCAGGGTGATGCGGGCGAAGGCCTGCCGGTTCGAGGCGCCGTCGACCCGGGCAGCCTCCGTCAGCTCGTCGGGCACCCCACCGAGAGCCGCGCCGTAGAGCAGGACCGGGAACCCGATCCACTGCCAGACGCTGACGAGGATCACCACCCACAGGGCCGTCTTCGGGTCGCCGAGCCACGGCAGGGCCCACGACCGGAGCCCGATGTTCGTCAGCAGCGTGTTCACCGGCCCGAACGTCGGCGAGAGGAGCAGCGTCCACAGGTAGCCGATGACGATCGGGCTGACGAGATAGGGCATGGCGTAGAGCGTCTGGAGCGCGCGTCGCGTCCGTGGGCGGGTGTGCAGCAGGTAGGCGACGCCGAGACCGAGGGTGTTCTGGACGATCATCGTGCCGACGAAGAAGAGCACGTTGTGCAGCAGGGCCCGCGGCAGGTCGGTGGTGAACGGTGCCCGGGTGAACAGGGTGACGAAGTTGTCCACCCCCGCGAACGCCCCGCGCGTCGTGCCCTCCCAGTCGAAGAAGGCGTACGAGAACGCCGTGAGCATCGGGTAGAGCACGAAGACGGCGAAGAGGGCGAGCGCGGGGGCGACGAAGAGCAGTCCGGTGCGGCGCCTCATGCTGTGCCTTTCGGGTCGAGCGTCAGGCGCTCGGCTTGAACCAGGTCTTGACGCCGGAGTCGAGCTCGGAGCTGACAGCGGTGGCGTCCTTGGCGCCGAGGAGCATCTCCTGCAGGGCCTTGCCGAAGATGTCGGTGCCCGACGGCGAGCCGTACCGGAAGTCGGTGAGGAGCAGGTACGGCGAGCCGGAGCGCGTGTAGCTGTCGCTCATCTGCTTCAGGAGCGGGTCGGACGGGTCGACGCCGGGCACGGCCGAGATCTGCTTGACCTCGTCGCTGACCATCTGCCCGAACTCCTTGGTGGTCATCCACGTGACGAGCTCGGTCGCCTCCTTCGGGTGCTTCGACCGGGCCGAGACGGCGAAGTTGCCATCGGCCCACCCCGGGGTCGTCGCGGTGGACCCGCTCGGCGAGCCGGGGGGCGGGGGCACCTGGAAGACGCCGATCCTGACGTTCGGGTTGGCCTTCTGGAGGACGCCGAGGTCGAACGAGCCGCCCGGGATCATCGCCGCCTTCTCGGCCGAGAAGAGGGTCTGGGCGTCGGTCGCCGCCACGCCGGTGACGTTCTCGGGCATGTACTTCGCGAGGTCACCGACGACCTTGACCGAGGCCACCCAGTCGGGGTCGGTGAAGGACTTCTTGCCGCTCAGGACCGCCTCCTGGAAGGCCTTGCCGCCGAAGCGGGGCGCGGCGAGCACCTCGTGGACGATCGGCAGCGTCCAGTCGTCCTTGGCGCCGACGGCGATCGGGGTGACGCCGGCTGCGGCGAGCTTGTCGTTGGCGGCGATGAACTCGTCCCACGTGGTCGGGGCCTCGAGGCCGTTCTTGTCGAACAGGCCCTGGTTGTAGAACATCTGGACCGTCTGGCGCGCGAGCGGGACGGAGTAGATCTTGCCGTCCTCCTTGCCCTTGGCGCTCGCGACGACGTTCTCGTCCCAGCCGGTGAGGTCGACCTTGCCGTCGAGGGGCAGCAGCGACCTGCTCGCGACGGTGGTCTGCAGCTGTCCGTAGGAGCGGACCTGCGGAACGTCGGGGCCGTTCGACCCCGCAAGCCCGGTGGCGAGGATCTTGTTGTACTCCGTCGCCTTGAACGCCTTGACGTCGACGGTGACGCCCGGGTGGGCCTTCTCGTAGGCGGCGAAGATCTTCTTGTAGGCGGCCTCGTCCTCGACGCGCCACGACCACACGGTCAGCGTCACGTCACCGCCCCCCGAGCCCGACCCGCTCGAGCCGCCCGAGGAGGGTGAGCAGCTGTCTCTTATACACATCTGACGCTGCCGACGACGGA
>NZ_JBPGXG010000202.1:0-5582 GCF_056755255.1 Monashia sp. HAY1-5C
CGGACGTAGCTCAGTTGGTAGAGCGCAACCTTGCCAAGGTTGAGGTCGCCGGTTCGAGCCCGGTCGTCCGCTCCACGTGGGGCCGGGGCCCGAGGGTCCCGGCCTTCGTCGTCCCGCCGCCCTAGAGTGAGGCCCATGGCCGCGTCGCGCAGCACCCCTGCCACCGAGGTGGACGTCGACGGGCTGCCCGTGCGCGTCAGCAACCCGGACCGGGTCTACTTCTCCGAGCGCGGCGAGACCAAGCTCGACCTCGTCGAGTACTACCGGTCGGTGGGCCCCGGCATCGTCAACGCCCTGCGCGAGCGGCCGTGCATGCTCCATCGCTTCCCCAAGGGCGTCGACGGCCAGAAGGTGCACCAGAAGCGGCTGCCCGCCGGCGCCCCGCCCTGGGTCGAGACCGTCCGGCTGCACTTCCCGCGGTACGGCCTGCACGCCGACGAGCTCTGCGTCACCAAGCTGGCCGACGTCGTCTGGGCGGTGCAGATGTCGACCGTCGAGTTCCACCCGTGGAACTCCCGGCGCGCGGACACCGAGAAGCCCGACGAGTGGCGCATCGACCTCGACCCGATGCCGAGGTGCGGGTTCGAGACCGTCCGTCGCGCGGCGGGCACGGTGCACGAGATCCTCGACGAGCTCGGGGCGGTGGGCTGGCCGAAGACCTCCGGCGGCAGGGGCCTGCACGTGTACGTGCGGATCGAGCCCCGCTGGGGTTTCAAGGAGGTCCGCCGCGGCGCCCTCGCCTTCGCCCGCGAGGTCGAGCGTCGCCTGCCCGACGACGTGACGACGACGTGGTGGCGCAAGGACCGCGCGCCGACCGACCTGTTCGTCGACTACAACCAGAACGCCCGCGACCACACCATCGCCGCTGCCTACAGCGTCCGCGGCACACCGCACGGCACCGTGTCGGCGCCGGTGCGCTGGGACGAGGTCCCCGACGTCGAGCCACCCGACCTGACCATCGCCACGATGCCGGCCCGGTTCGCCGAGCTCGGCGACCTGCACGCCGGCATCGACGAGGCCGTCTTCGACTTCACGCCGCTGCTCGAGTGGGCCGACCGCGACGAGCGCGAGGGCGTCGACACCCCGCCCGAGCCCGACGACGAGTGAGCGTCGACCGGGGGACGGCCGCCCCCCGGGCGTGACCTCCTGCGGCTGCCGGGCCCTACGATCTGCGGGTGGACCTCGCCCGCTTCGCCGACCGGGTCGCCACGACGGTCGTCGACGTCCGCCGTGGTCCGGACGCCCTGGACGCCCTCGACAGCGAGGGGTTCTGGGCCGTCGTCGCGACCTTCGAGGGCGAGGTCACGGCCGTCCGCTTCGCCGAGGTCGTCCCGGGTCCGCCCGCCCCGGCGGTCCGGCCCTGGACGCCGTTGACGGGGGAGTGGACGACCTCCCTCGACCGGTCCGAGTACGTCGCCGCCGTGCGCGACGTCCGGCGCCGGATCGCCTCGGGCACGGTCTACCAGGTCAACATCTGCCGCGTCCTGAGCCACGAGCTGCGCGCCGACGCCGACCTCGACGGCTTGGATGCACTTCTGCGGCAAGGGAATCCGGCTCCGTACGCCGCACGCATCCGCTGCGACGCGGCGGACCTCGACGTCGTCGGAGCATCGCCCGAGCTGTTCCTCTCGCGGGCCGACGGACGCGTCGTGACGCGTCCCATCAAGGGCACCGCACCGACGCCCGCGCTCATGCTGCCCAAGGACCACGCCGAGAACGTCATGATCGTCGACCTGATGCGCAACGACCTCTCCGGGGTCTGCCGACCGGGCACCGTCTCCGTCGACGCGCTCTGTGCCGTCGAGGAGCACCCCGGCCTCGTCCATCTCGTGTCGACGGTCAGCGGACGGCTGCGGCCCGACGCCGGCTGGCGGGCGGTCGCCACGGCGACCATGCCGCCCGGCTCGGTGAGCGGTGCCCCCAAGTCGAGCGCGCTGCGCGCCATCGCCGACCTCGAGACGGTGCCGCGTGGCCCCTACTGCGGTGCCGTCGGCTGGGTCGATGCAGACCGCGGCGAGGCCCGGCTCGCCGTCGGCATCCGCACGTTCTGGGCCGAGCGAGACGCCACCGGAGGGCGCTGGCTGCGCTTCGGCACCGGCGCGGGGATCACGTGGAGCTCGGACCCGGAGGGGGAGTGGGCCGAGACCGAGCTCAAGGCCGCCCGCCTCGTCGGGCTCGCCGCGGGCACTGTGACACCATGAGGCCACACCAGCAGGCCCCGGCCGGGCCCGACGCGTCCGGCCCCGACCGCCGCAGCGCAGCCGAGGAGCCATGAGCACGACCACACGCGTCTGGGTCGACGGGAGGATCGTCGACCCGACCGGGCCGGCGGTGTCGGCCCTCGACCACTCCGTCACCGTCGGCGACGGCGTCTTCGAGACCGCCAAGATCGTGGACGGGCATCCCTTCGCCCTGTCCCGCCACCACCGGCGCCTCGAGCGGTCCGCCGCCGGCCTCGGCCTGCCGCCCGTCGACCTCGCGTTCGTCGACAAGGGAGTGGCCGCCGTCCTCGACGGTGACCCGATCCCGTTCGGACGGCTGCGCTACAGCGTCACCGGGGGTGTCGGCCCCCTCGGCTCGGACCGCGGCGAGGCCGACCTGACCCACATCGTCCTGGCCGGGCCGCAGCCACGCCCGCCGGCGAGCGGCAAGCTCACCGTGGTGCCGTGGACGCGCAACGAGCGTTCCGCGGTCGTCGGGCTCAAGACGACGTCGTACGCCGAGAACGTCGTCGCCCTGGCCCGTGCGAAGCAGGTGGGGGCCATCGAGGCGGTCTTCGCCAACACCCGCGGCGAGCTGTGCGAGTGCACGGGGAGCAACGTGTTCGTCGTCGTCGACGGCGTCGTTCTCACTCCTCCCGCGGAGTCGGGGCTCCTCCTCGGCATCACGCGGGAGCTCGTCCTCGAGTGGGGTCGCGAGGCGGGCCTCGACGTGCGGGAGGAGACCCTGCCCGTGGAGGTCCTCGCCTCGGCCGACGAGGTGTTCATCACGAGCTCGACCAAGGACGTCCTGCCGGTCCACGCGGTCGACGACCGGGTGCTGCCGGCCGCCCACCCCGTCACCGACACCCTCCAGCGGGTCTTCCGCGAGGCCGCCGGGCGGGACCTCGACCCGTGACCGGGCCCGAGGACACCGGCCGCCGGACCCGGACCGACGCGCCGCAGGACCCGGACTACTCGGACCGGAACGTGACCCTCGATGCCGGCGAGGACCGCTGGGCCTGGCGGGCCCGTCTGCGGCGCAACCGCGTCACCCACCTCGTGTGGCGCACGGCCGTGGGGGTGGTCGGCGCGGTCGTCACCGTGGCCGGCCTCATCATGGTGCCGGCGCCCGGCCCGGGATGGCTCGTCGTCTTCTTCGGGCTGCTCATCCTGGCCAGCGAGTTCGAGTTCGCCCAGCGCTGGCTGGACTTCGCCAGGCACCAGGTGAGCCGGTGGAACACGTGGATCATGGGGCAGGCGGCCTGTGTACGCGGCCTCGTGGCCCTCGGCACGCTCCTCATCGTGTGGGCGGTGCTGTGGGGCTACCTCGCCGTGGCCGGCATCCCCCAGTTCGTCCCGTCGTGGGCGGAGGACCTGCTGACCCGGCTGCCGGGGGTCGAGTGAGGCGGTCCGGCCCGCGCCGGTGACCGGTCGCCCGGGGCGGGGCGGCAGGGCGATTTCCACCACCGGTCCGGCACAGGCTATTGTTCCCTCCGTCGCCCCGACGCCGACGGCACGGGGCGCCCGGACGTGTAGCTCAGTTGGTTAGAGCGTTCGCTTCACACGCGAGAGGTCAGGGGTTCGAGTCCCTTCACGTCCACCACCGGGGCCCCCGGTCTGCGTCGCCGCAGGCCGGGGGCCTTCGTACACCCGCGCACGGCGCCGACGGACTAGCCTGAGCCGCATGAACGCTGCCGTGTCGAGCCTGTTCATCTACCCGGACTCCGACGCCCCCGGTCAGGAGCTCGACACCGTCGAGATGACGCCGGCCGGTCCGGCGGGTAACCGGGCCAAGAAGAACGCCGTCCACCTCGTGTCCGTGGCCGACTACGTCGAGACCCACCCGAAGGCCAACGTCGTGCTCGACATGGAGGCCTCCGTGCTCGAGGGGCTCGTCGGGCGCACCGTCCGTCTGGGCGAGTGCACCCTGCGCGTCACCCGCACGCCGTCGCAGTGCGCGGGCGTCTACGCAGAGGTCGTCGAGCCCGGCGAGGTCGCCGTCGAGGACCTCCTCCTCGTCGCCGAGCCCGAGTGAGCCGGGGCGAGCCGGGGACGACGCCGGCGTGACCATCCACTCGGAGCACCCCTTCCTTCCCCCGGAGCCGGAGCGCGACCCCGTGCGCCGGCTGCGCGCGCGGGTCGGCGCCACCGTGACGCTCTGGACGGCCGGCGCGGGGCCCGACCGGGCCGGCCTGACGGTGTCGTCCTACCTCGTCGCCGCGGGCCGTCCCGCGCGGGTCGTCGCCCTCCTGCACCCCGACTCCGACCTGCTGGAGCGCCTCGAGAGCGACGGCACGGCGGTCGTGGCCCTCCTCGAGTGGCGACACCGTGACGTCGCCGACGTCTTCGCCGGGATGCGCCCGGCTCCGGGCGGGCCGTTCCGCGGCGAGAGCTGGGAGCAGACGCCGTGGGGACCCCGGCTGCGGGCCGTGCCCACGTGGGCGGGGGTCCGGCTCGACCCCGGGGCGACGCACGAGGTCGGCTGGTCACGCCTCGTCGAGGCCGTCGTCGAGCACCTCGAGCTCGGCGACGACGAGGAGCCGCTCGTGCACCGACGAGGCCGGTACCAGCGGCCGGAGGCCTGAGCGGCTCGACCGCGAGCCCGGTGCCGACCGGGTCAGCCGCGAGCGAGGTCGCTCGTCATCTCCGTCGTCAGCCAGGCGTCCGGGATGCCGAAGCCCTCGACGAGGAGGCCTGCATGCGGACGAAGCTCCGTGCACGCCTCGTTGACGACCGCGGTCAGGGCCTTGGCACGGGCCGGGCTGAGCCGGTCGTGCTCGAGGTACCACGCCTTGTGGGCCTCGATCGTCGCGAGGGCGTGCAGGTCGCAGACCCGGGCCAACAGGGTGCGCACCTGCGGCTCGTCGCACTCCTCGACGGCGGCCGCGAAGGACTCGGTGACGACACGCTCGACGTGGGCCCGCGCGGTGTCGACGAGGTGGTCCTGGCACGCGTTGAAGACCGCGAAGGCGTCGGCGTCGCGCACCTCGGCGCGGCGCAGCCGCCGGGCCAGGCCCTCGAGCAGGTGCTCCTCACGCTCGCGCAGCAGGCGCAGCTGGGTACCACGTGCGGCGAGGGTGAGGTCCTCGTCCCGGCCGGGGGCGGCGTCGACGATGCGCTGGACGATGCCCCGGGCCGCGGTGCGCTCGAGGACGGTGCCGGCGGCCAGCCTGGCCCCGAACCGCACGATGCCCACGGTGTCGAGGTCGCCGAACGTGGACCGGTAGTCGGTGAGCAGCGACTTGGCGACGAGCTGCAGCAGGACGGTGTTGTCGCCCTCGAACGTCGTGAAGATGTCGGTGTCGGCCTTGAGCCGGCCCAGCCGGTTGGCGTACAGGTACCCGGCCCCGCCGCACAGCTCGCGGCACTCCTGGATCGTGT
>NZ_JBPGXG010000203.1:0-5459 GCF_056755255.1 Monashia sp. HAY1-5C
TCCGTCGTCGGCAGCGTCAGATGTGTATAAGAGACAGCCGGTGCACCGGGGCGTTCGAGCCCCGGAGGCGCGTTCGCGACCGAACGACTCGTTCGGTCGCGCAGCGGGCCGGCGGTGCGGGGGCCGGCTCGGGTGCGGCCGGCTCGGGTGCTCGTCCCGCCACGGTTCATTCCGCAAACACCGCGCGCACCCGCGGTTCCGTGCCAGTATCGGTTCAGCCCGATTCGAGGCTTTTGTGCAAAAGACACGGGGATGCATGTCTCGAGTGCGACGAACTGAGTGGGTCCCTTTCCGCAGGGCGGCCATCGGATGCGTCGTCGTGGCCGTGGCGCTGGCCGCCTTCGGCCTGACCGGCCGCGGCAGCCATACAGTCGTCCGGGCCGTCAGCGACGCGGGGTTCGTGCTGTTCTCGGTGTTCGCGGGCGGTGCGTGCTTCCGTGCGGCCCGCCTCAGGGGGCCCGGACAGCGCCTCCCGTGGTGGCTGCTGGGCGGTGCAGCGACGTGCTACGCCCTCGGCAACACGGTCTGGTTCTACTACCAGGTGCTGGCGCCGGACTCACAGACCTATCCCGGACCCGCTGACGTCTTCTTCGTCGCCGTCGTGCCGTTCGCCATCGGGGCGATGCTGACCTTTCCGAGCCGGGAGCTGAGCCCGGCGGCGCGGGTGCGGTCCATCGCGGACGGGCTCGTCGTGGGCGCCGCGCTGTTGTTCATCAGCTGGATCCTGGTCGTCGGACCCCTCTTCGAGCAGCTCGGCGACGTGACCTGGATCTACCTCGCGGTCTACCTGTTCTACCCGCTCGCCGACATCGTCATCATCTCGATCGCCATCGGCCTCGCCATCCGTGCGGCGGGCCGCGAACGCCTTCCCATCCTCCTCGTCGCTGCCGGGTTCGTGTCGATCGCCTGTGCCGACACAGGAATCAGCTACCTCGCGCTCCTGGGGAAGGACGCCGCGGGAAGCGGCCTCGACCTCGGCTGGACCGTCGGCTACATGCTGCTCGGTCTGGCCGCTCTCGCGCCCTCGCGGCGTGCGGACGTCGCCGAGGACCGCGTGGACCCGCGCGCCCTGGCGCGCGAGCTGCTGCCCTACCTGCCCGTGGCGGCCGTGCTGGTCGTCGTCGCCGGGTCGCCGGGCCTGCTCGCGGACCGAGTCCTCGTCGGCGTCCTGGTCGCTGTCGTTGCCCTGCTGGTCTTCCGGCACATGCTGACGCTCGCGGACAACATCCGGCTCACCGGACACCTGGAGGACACGGTGCGGCGGCGCACCCAGGCGCTCGAGCAGCTCACGCACCAGCACCGCTCCATCCTCGACGGGGCGGGCGAGGGCATCGTGGGTCTCGACCGGCTGGGGCGGCTGACCTTCGTCAACCCGGCGGCAGCGGCGTTGCTCGGGCGTGCCCCGACCGAGCTCGCCGGCCGTTCCCTCCACGAGGTGACCCAGCCGCTCGACGCCCGCGGCGAGCCCGTGACGGCAGCGTTGGACCCGGTCGCGCAGGCTCTCCTCGACGGTCAGGTCCGCGCCGTGACCGACGCGACCTACCGCCGGGCGGACGGCACCTACTTCCCCGTCGAGCTCACCGTGGCACCGACCCGGGACTCGCAGGAGGAGGTCAGCGGCGCGGTGCTGATGTTCCGCGACGTGACCGAGCGTCGGGAGGTCGACCGGATGAAGGACGAGTTCGTCTCGGTCGTCAGCCACGAGCTGCGCACACCACTCACGTCCCTGCGTGGCGCCCTGGGCCTGCTGCAGGGCGGGTTGCTCAAGGACGCGGAGCCGAGGGCACAGCGCATGGTGCACATCGCGGTCGAGTCCACCGACCGTCTGATCCGTCTCATCAACGACATCCTCGACGTCGAGCGGATCGCCTCGGGCAAGCTCGCGCTGCACCGAAAGGCGTGGTCGGTCAGCGAGCTCGTGGCCCGGGCCGTCGAGGAGATGACCGGTCTCGCTGCGCAGGCAAGGGTTCGGCTGCAGGTCGGCGAGGTCCGAGGCTCCGTGGACGCGGACGCGGACCGCATCGTCCAGACGCTCACCAACCTGCTCTCCAACGCCGTCAAGTTCTCGCCACCCGACGGCACCGTCCGGATCACCGCCGCGGAGACGGACAGGGAGGTGACCGTCACCGTCAGCGACGAGGGAGACGGCATCCCAGCGGACCATCTGGAAGCCGTCTTCGGACGGTTCGCGCAGGTGGATGCCTCGGACAGCCGGGAGAAGGAAGGCAGCGGTCTCGGCCTGGCGATCTGTCGCGGCATCGTCGAGCAGCACGGCGGGCGGATCTGGGCCCTCAGTGAGCCCGGCTCGGGCGCGACCTTCTGCTTCACGCTCCCGATGGTCGACGCCTCCGACCCGCTCGGGGCGCCGGACGCGATCCGATCGGTCCCACCGGTCCTCGTCTGCGAGGACGACGCCGCGACCCGCGCCGTCATCTCCGAGCTGCTCCGTTCCGAGGGCTATCGGGTGGTCGGCGCGGGATCCGCCGAGGAGGCCCTGACGCTGGCTCTCCGGGAGACGCCGGCCGCGGTCCTGATGGACCTGGCCCTGCCGGGACAAGACGGTTGGACGGCCATCTCGGCACTGCGGGCCGACGAGCGGACCCGCGATGTCCCGGTCATCGTCATCAGCGGCACCGAACCCGGACGCGTGCCGACCGATGTCGTCGCCTGGCTGACCAAGCCCCTCGACATCGCCTGGCTGCTGGCCGAGCTGAACGTCGCGGTCGCGGACGGCGGCGCGGGACCCCGCCTGCTCATCGTCGAGGACGACCCGGCGTTGACCGGCGTGCTCGTGGCGCTCTTCGCCGAGCACGGCGTGACCGCGGTGGCCGCGCACACCGCCCGGGACGCCCTCCGGCTGAGCCAGGAGATCGCGCCCGACCTGCTGCTGCTCGACCTGCTGCTCCCCGACGGTGACGGGTTCGACCTGGTCGACTGGCTCCGCGAGGACCCGAGGCTGTGTCGCGTGCCTCTGGTCGTCTACAGCGCGCTGGAGCTCGACGAGCACGACAAGCAGCGACTCCGTCTCGGTCCGACGCAGTTCTTCACGAAGGCGCGGACGAACCCGGCCGATGTGCAGCACCAGGTGCTGCAGCTCCTCGACGCGGTGGTCACGGGAGGCACCCGATGAGCCGGCGAGTGCTCATCGTCGACGACGACGACGCGATCCGTGAGGTCGCCCAGGCCAGTCTCGAGATGGTGGCCGGGTGGGAGGTCACCGCGGCCTCCAACGGCATGGAGGCGTTGACCATGGCAGCCGCCGACCCACCCGATGCCATCATCCTCGACGTGATGATGCCCGTCATGGACGGGCCCACGACCTTCGCCCGGCTGCAGGACGATCCACGCACGCGCGACGTGCCGGTCGTGCTGCTCACCGCGAAGGTGCAACCGGCCGAACGGCGGCGGTGGGACGGCCTGGGCGTGGCGGGCGTCCTCGCCAAGCCCTTCGACCCGTTCTCCCTGTCGGTGCAGGTCTCCCAGCTGCTCGGGTGGGACTCGTGAACGCCACAGGTCCTCGTCCCGACGGCTCACCGGCCGGCGGGGCCGGTGCCGGGCCGAGCGCCGCCGAACGGCTGCAGGCCATCTACGACCGGGCCCGCGCGTCCTTCACCGAGAACCTCGACACCATCGACACGGCCGTCGAGCACCTGGCGGGCGACGTCCTCGACGAGGAGGAGCGGCACGCGGCCGAGCGCGCTGCGCACCGGGTCGCGGGTGCAGCGGGAACGGTGGGCTTCCCGCGGGCCACCGCACCGGCCAGGCAGCTCGAGGACGCGTTCGCCGAGGGCCCCCGCCCGGGCGACGTCGCCGTCTTGCGAGGCCAGGCGGCCGCTCTGCGCCAGGTCCTCGCGGGCGCGGCCGCGACCGACGACGAGTAGCCAGGCCCAAACTCTTCCCGTCAACTGTTGACAGTCTTCCGTCCCGCTCTCTACTCTTGCGGCAACGACCGAAGAGAGAGGGCTGCCTTCAATGAGCGCTCCGCAGTTCCCCCCGACGCACTCCCCGGCCAGCGACAGAACCTGATCAGCTCCGACCACCCGGGGCCTGGCCAGCAGCCCCCACCAGGCGCGAGTGGTCAGCGGGACCTCCCCCAGCGCGCCGACCGAAGCCA
The DNA here is from genome assembly GCF_056755255.1 of Monashia sp. HAY1-5C. NCBI lineage: Bacteria > Bacillati > Actinomycetota > Actinomycetes > Micrococcales > Intrasporangiaceae > Intrasporangium > Monashia sp. HAY1-5C. Next base: position 4,115 of record NZ_JBPGXG010000203.1, read on the forward strand.
CCGGCATTCGGCGTGCCCGGATGCAGACCCGCGCAGAGTCGGTGACAAGCCACTACGCGGGTACGGCCGCGGGCCCGCATCCCTCGGCGCGCCCCTGCGCACCGAGGACATGGAGCGACTCCTCGCCGCGACGACGACGTCGACGCGCGGGGGGCTGGCCCTGCCTGACGACGAGTAGGTGAGTCCAGCGCGGGGTCGCAGGCGCCAGCGATGTCACCGACCACGGAGAAGTGGCGCACCTCCACCGAACGGATCGCTCGTGCCCGCCGCGGCAGCTGGCCACCCAGCACGGACCTTCGACCACCCAGCAACACACCGAGACCCACCCGGGCGAGAGTGAGCTCGCCCGCGAAACAAGGAAGTTGGACATGACCCGTATCAATGGCGCTACCACCGAAGGAAACCAGACCATGAGCATCAAGCGACGCGTATGCCTCGCGGCGTTGGCTCCTGTGCTCCTGCTCTCGGCCGCGGCGTGCAGCTCGTCGGCCGCCGGGGGTACGACCGACGCCGCTGGTGCGGCTCCGACCGGGTCGGTGCCGGAGGTGCAGGTGGATCCCGCGGCGGTCAAGCTGTTGCCGGCGGCGGTCAAGGAGCGCGGCACGATCTCGATGGCCGCGGACCTGCACAACCCGCCCACCTCGTACCTGGACACCGACAACAAGACGCCGGTCGGGTACAACGTCGACATCGCCACGCTGCTGGCGAAGACGCTCGGACTGAAGCTCGAGGTCAAGAACGTCTCGTTCGACACCATCATCCCCGGCCTCTCCGCCGGTCGTTTCGACTTCACCGCGACGAACATGAGCCCGACCCCGGAGCGGCTCAAGGTGCTGGACATGGTCACCTACTGGTCGGCCGGGTCCTCGCTGGTGATCGCCAAGGGCAACCCGCTCAAGCTGAGCATCACGGACCAGATGACGCTGTGCGGACACAAGATCGCGGTGGTGACCGGCTCGACCCAGGCCGAGAAGTACCTGCCGCAGATCTCCGACGACTGTCAGGCCGCGGGCAAGCCGGCGGTCGACGCGGTGGTCCTGCCGGACGTGCAGGGCTCGTTGACGCAGCTGGCCTCCAAGCGGATCGAGGGTGTCTTCTCCGACACCGCGCCGTTGGCGTGGGCCGCCAAGCAGCAGCCGCAGGCTTTCGAGCTGTACCCGCAGCGGTACAAGAAGAAGGTCGGCAACAACATCGTCGCACTGGGGACCGCGAAGACGTCAGGGCTGGGCCCGGCGCTGCACGCGGCGATGCAGTCGCTGATGGCCGGCCCGGCGTACAAGGCCACCCTGGACAAGTGGGGCCTGGGCACCGGCGCCATCTCCAGCTCCGAGCTGCTGAAGTAACG
>NZ_JBPGXG010000204.1:0-5398 GCF_056755255.1 Monashia sp. HAY1-5C
TCCGTCGTCGGCAGCGTCAGATGTGTATAAGAGACAGCCCCACGACGATGCCGGCCGCGACGCCGCCGCCCGCACCGGCGAGGCCCATGAGCACGTCGGCGAGGCCCTGGGTCGCCGGACGCTCGTCCGTCGAGACGGCGGCGGTGAGCAGCGTCGAGCCGGACACCAGGGTGCACGACCAGCCGACCCCGAGGAGGAAGAGCGCGGCGAGGAGCAGACCCGACCAGCCCGCCGCGGTCCACGACGCGAGCACCGACGCCACCATGAGGACGGCGCCGCCCGCGGTCGCCACCCAGTGGCTGCCCCACCGGTCGACGGCCATCCCGACGAGGGGCGACAGCGCGAACATCCCGAGGATGTGCACCGAGATGACGAAGCCGATGACCTCGAGCTCGGCGTGGCCGTGCTTCATGTGGATCGGCGTCATGACCATGACGCTGACCATGACGAGGTGCCCGAGGGCCATCACGAGCATGCCGGTCAGCGCGCGGGGGTTGGACCGGAGCACCGCGAGGCCGCGGCGCATCGAGCCGTCGTGGTTCGGCGCCTCGCCGGCCGGTGCGGCGGACGGCTCTGCCGGCGCACCGACGACCTCGCCGGGCGCGTCCACCGGGCCGGCCGAGGCCCCGACCGACGTGTCGGCCGGCAGCACGAGGGACGCCTCGGTGTCCACGCCTCGGGACCGGAGGTCCGCTGCGCGGGACTCGGCGTCGAGGCGTCGCGCGGTCAGGAGCGGGTCGGGACGCAGCAGCCGGTCGACGACGAGCCACGCGAGGACGAACCCGGCCAGCGAGAAGACGAACACGCCCGACAGCTCGGGCAGGCCGAGCACGTGGGCCACGGCCTTGCCGGGCCCGACGAGGTTGGGGCCGGTGACCGAGCCGATCGTCGTGGCCCACACGACCACGGACAGGTCGCGTCCCCGTCGTGCCGGCTCGGCGAGGTCGGCTGCGGCGTACCGGGTCTGGTTGTTGGCCGTCGTGCCGCCGCCGAAGAGGAACATCCCGACGACGAAGAGGGGGAACGAGCGCAGCACCGCGGCGACGACGACGAGCGCGGCGCCGACGAAGGCCACGCTCAGCCCGAGCCGGAGCCCGATGCGTCGGCCGCGAGATGCTGTGGCGCGAGCCACCGGGATGGTCAGCAGCGCCGTACCCAGCACCTGCGAGGTGGTGCCGACGCCGGCGAGCGCCTCCGTGCCGCTGAGGTCCTCGGCGATGAGGGCGCCGACCGCGATGCCGCAGGCCATGCCGACCCCGCCGAGAACCTGCGAACCGACGAGGGTGCGAACCACCTTGCGCTGCAACGCCGCCCGGTCGGTTGCGACGGGAGTGGGCACCGCCTTCTCCCCGGCGGTCACACGTGCCTGCGCGAGGTGATGACGCGGAACCGGTTGGCGACGAACGCCGCATCGGTGTAGGCGGCGTTGGCGGCCGGGTTGGCTCCCGTGCCGTGGTAGTCGGAGAAGGCGGCGGTCTGGTTGACGAACACCTGGCCGGTGAGGTTCTCCGACAGGGCGACACCGCCCTCGGCCGCCGCCTCGCGGGCGCGGTCGAGGACGTCCTCGGACGTCGAGTACACCGAGGCGGTCATCGCGCCGTGCTCGCGCACCGTGTCGGCGAGCTGGGCCAGCGACTGGTCCGTCGAGGCGGTCCGGATGAGGAAGCCGACCGGGCCGAAACACTCCTGCGTGTAGACGTCCTCGCGCGAGACGTCGACGGCGACGAGCCCGGGTGCGCGCACGACGGCGTCGGGCCAGCTCGGGTGCGTCAGGCGTCGGGAGGCGAGCACGACGCGGCCGTCGGCGTCGTCGGCCAGCGTCTCGAGGGAGTCGGCGTTGCTGCGGACCTGGTCGTTGACGGTGGCGCCGAGCAGCTCGACCGCCTTGGCGTCCTCGCCCGTGAGACGGGACACGGCGCCGGCCAGCCGCTCGCCGAACTCCTCGAAGCTCAGGTGGCCCTCGTCGGTGTCGACACCGCCGGCGGGCACGTAGACGTTCTGCGGGGCCGTGCACATCTGGCCGGAGTACAGGGTCAGGCTGAAGGCGAGGTTGCCGAGGGCGCCGCGCACGTCGTCGGTCGAGTCGACGACGACGGTGTTGAGCCCGGCCTTCTCGGTGTACACGAGCTTGCCGAGCGCCGCGCCGCGCTCCTCGAGCCAGGCGCCGAACGCCGGGCCACCGGTGTAGTCGATGATCGCGACCTCGGGCCGCTCGGCGAGCACCTTGGCCAGGCCCTGACCGTCGGACTCGGGCGCGAGCTGGACGAGGGCGGGGTCGAAGCCGGCCTCCTCGAGCACCTCGCGCGCCGCGGCCACCGAGATCGCGAGGGGCAGCACGGCGCGCGGGTGCGGCTTGACGACGACGGCGTTGCCCGTGACGAGCGAGGCGAAGATGCCGGGGTAGGCGTTCCACGTCGGGAACGTGTTGCAGCCGATGACGAGCCCGATGCCGCGCGGCACGAGGCGGTAGTCCTTCTGCATCCGCAGGGGCGCCGGCCTGCCCTCGCGGTCCTTGCCGGGCTTCTCCCAGACGACCGACGCGGGCACGCGCTCCTGCTCGACCAGGCCCGCCGCGACCGCCTCGACCGCACGGTCCTGCGCGTGCGGGCCGCCGGCCTGGAACGACATGACGAAGGGCTGGCCCGAGGTGTGCATGACGGCGTTGGCGATCTCGAAGGAGCGCGCGTTGACGCGGTCGACGATCTCGACGCAGACGGCCGCCCGGACCTGCGGGCCGGCGTCGCACCAGGCGCGCATCGCCTCGCGAGCAGCGGCAAGGCCGGCGTCGAGGTCGAGCGCGGGGTACGTGACGCCGAGGGCCGGGCCGTACGGCGACACCTCGCTGCCGACGGACGTGCCGTTGGTCGGCTGGCTCGCGAGCGCGGCGAACGGCGCGCCGAGGTGCGCCTCGTGGGCGGCCAGCCCCTCCCTGGCGGCGTCCTCGCCGTAGACGCGGGGGCTCGGCGACTCGGGGTAGCGCGAGTAGTAGGTGCGGCCGGCCAGCGCCTGACGGATCTCGTCGAGGACACCGGTGTGGCGGTCGAGCAGCGGGTGGGTGGTGGGCGTCGTCGCCGGTGCAGTCACGCCATCGATGCTAGTCCGGCGCCCGGCCCGCGGACCGGACGAGGCAGGATGGCCGCATGGTCACCGACGACGCCGCCCCGACCCCCACGGACGCCGCAGGCCTCGAGGACGACCGCGGCGGGCAGGCCGGAGGCGAGTCCGCCTTCGGCCGCGTCGCCGTCGTCGGCGCAGGAGCCATGGGAGCCGGCATCGCGCAGGTCGCCGCCGTCGCCGGGCACACCGTCGTCCTCGTCGACGCGGTCCCCGGCGCTGCGGCCTCGGCGCTGGAGCGGATCGGGGCCTCGCTCGAGCGCCTCGCCGACACCGGCCGCATCGAGCAGGCCACCGCCACCGCCACCATGCGACGCCTCGCGACCGCGGAGGCCGTCGACGACCTGCCGGAGTGCGCCCTCGTCGTCGAGGCGGTGCCCGAGGACCTCGACCTCAAGCGGCGGCTGTTCGCCGAGCTCGCCGAGGGGCAACCCCCGACGGCGGTCCTCGCGACGAACACGAGCAGCATCGACATCGACGCCATCGCCCAGGACGTCACGGACCCCGAGCGCGTCCTCGGCCTGCACTTCTTCAACCCCCCGCCCGTCATGCGCCTCGTCGAGGTGGTGCACGGCACCGTGACCTCGCGCGCCTACGTCGAGCACGCCGTGACGCTCATGGAGGCGTGGGGCAAGACGCCGGTGCGCTGCGCGTCGACGCCGGGGTTCATCGTCAACCGGGTGGCGCGGCCGTTCTACGGCGAGGCGCAGCGCATCGTCGAGTCCGGGGTCGCCGACGCCGCCACCGTCGACTGGATCCTCCGCGAGAGAGGCGGCTTCCCGATGGGGCCGCTCGAGCTGACGGACTTCATCGGCCAGGACGTCAACCTCGCGGTCGGCACGTCGGTGTGGGAGCAGACCGGCCACGACGAGCGCTACGCCCCGACCGACCTGCAGCGCCGGCTCGTCGACGCCGGTCGCCTCGGCCGCAAGACCGGCGCCGGCGTCTACACGTACGGGGCCGACGGCACGCCGACGGACGCCGAGCCAGACCTCGCGCTCGCCGAACGCCTCGTCGGCGGTCCCCTCGAGACCGACCCGCTCGCCCGCACCCTGGCGATGCTCGTCAACGAGGCCGTCGACCTCGTGCACCGCGGCGAGGCGAGCGCCGAGGACGTCGACACCGCGATGCGGCTCGGGACGCGCTACCCCAAGGGACCGATCGCCTGGGGCCGTGAGATCGGCTTCGACGTGGTCGCCCGGCAGCTCGAGCAGCTCGACGCCGCCTTCCTGGGCGGCCGCTACCGGCCCAGCCCGGCGCTCACCGACGGGAGTCTCGCGTGAGCGCCACCGACGCGTCGGACGCCTCGGGCGCGTCGGGCGCGTCGGACGCATCGGGCGCGTCGGACGCGTCCGGGGACGAGGTCGCGGCCGGGGTCGCGTTCGCGCACCGCATGTGGGACGACGACGAGGCGTCGCGGCGGCTCGGGATGGAGGCCGTCGTCGTCGAGCGCGACCACGCCGTCGTGCGTCTCACCGTCCGCGACGACATGGTCAACGGGCACGCGATCTGCCACGGCGGGTTCATCTTCACGCTCGCCGACTCGGCGTTCGCCCTGGCGTGCAACTCCCGCGGCGACCTCACCGTGGCGGCCGGGGCCGACGTCACCTTCACTGCACCGGGACGGCTCGGCGACGTGCTCGTGGCCGACGCCCGGGTCCGCACGGCGTACGGACGCAGCGGCCTCACCGACGTCACGGTGACGCGGGCCGCCGACGGCGTCGTCGTCGCCGAGTTCCGGGGGCGCAGCCGTTCGATCCCGTCGGCCGGCTGAGCGGGCCGCTCCCGCGTCGACCCCGCTCCACGAGCCCGCCCGCGACCGCCCGCGAAGGCCCGGAGTGGCCGGCCGGTGCACTGTCCACAGGCCCTCCCGCGTACCGGACACGGTGTCGTGACGATTGTGGATCACGTGCCGCGGCGGGGCGCCGCGGCGGGGTACATTGCCGCGGACCGACAGGGAGGTTCGCAGACAGTGAGCGACGAGCAGGGGTGGACCACTCCCGGGGCAGCGACGCCGCCCGGTGACGTTCCACGTGGCGTTCCACGTGGCGTCCCGAGTGACGTTCCGGGAGACGTCCCGAGAGACAGGACGCGGGACACGACGGGAGCGGCTGGCGGTGACGCCTGGGCCTCGGCGTCCACCGGCCCGTCCCACGACCCGACGTCCGACGCGTCGTGGGGCCCACCGCCCGGCACCGCACCGTCCACGCCCGCCCAGCCGGTGCCGACGCCCGCCCCGTACCCGGCCTGTCTCTTATACACATCTGACGCTGCCGACGACGGA
>NZ_JBPGXG010000205.1:0-5335 GCF_056755255.1 Monashia sp. HAY1-5C
TCCGTCGTCGGCAGCGTCAGATGTGTATAAGAGACAGGGCATACTTGCGCTGGGGATCGCGCTCGGCAGCGACGCGCAGGGCTGTTGTTCCGATCAAGCCGCCGGGAAGCTGCTTCTCACGCCGAACCCTCGGGCCTCTAGCTCAGTTGGTAGAGCGTCGGACTTTTAATCCGCTGGTCGTCGGTTCGAGCCCGACGGGGCCCACCACACGTTCACGTCACCACCCGTGCGCGTCACCACCTCAGGGCAGCGATGCTCCACCGCACATGACGAGCGTCTGCCCGGTGACCATGGCCCCGGAGGGCTCGAGGAGGAAGCGCACGAGCCCGGCGACCTCGGCGGGCTCGACGAGCCGACCGAGCGGTGGCAGGACGGGCGGGGTGGCCGCCCGGTTCGGGTCCTCGAGCATCGGCGTGCGGGTCGGACCGGGCGCCACGACGTTGACCGTGACGCGTCGCGGCGCGAGCTCGGCGGCCCACGAGCGGGCGAGGGCCACGAGCGCCGCCTTCGTCGCGGCGTACTGGCTCTTGCCCGGTACCCCGGTCATCGTCCGGCTGCCGACGAGCACGACGCGGCCGCCGTCGGCGACGTGCTCGACGAGGCCGTCCACGAGCCGTTCGGCCGCGCGGACGTGCACGGCCCACATCCGCTCGCCACCGGCGTGGTCGAGGGCGCCGATGCGCCCGGAGTGCTGAAGTCCCGCGGCATGGACCACGGCGCCCAGACCGCCGCCCGGGGTCGCCCGCACCGCCGCGACGGCGTCGTTGACCGAGGTGACGTCAGTCAGGTCGCAGGCCAGCCACGCGGCGCTGCCCGGGAGGGACCCACGGGTCCGGCTCAGCCCGATGACGTGCCACCCGGCGTCGAGCAGCTCGGCGGCCACGGCGAGCCCGATGCCGGAGCTGGCACCGGTGACGACGGCGGTGCGCGGCGCCGGTCCGGGGGTCCGGCTCGACAAGCCTGCGCTCTCCGGTCCGGTCACGCCGACCCGGTGGACGTCGACCCCGGACGCGTCGACGCGTCCGCGGGCGGTTGCGTGCCATCGGCCCGGCCGGCCTGCGCCACCAACCGGTCGACGGCGTCGGCCGGCACGTGCACGTACCGGATGGCGCGACGGTGCCACGTGTAGGCCAGGTGGAGGTCACCGTCGCGGCCGGGCAGCACCGACGGGTAGGACAGCTCACGGTTGAGCCCGTCGCGCGAGTTGTTCGACAGGCAGTACCCGTCACCGGTCTCGACGTCGAGCAGCGCCGGCCAGGTGCGACCGTCGTCGACGCTGACGCCGAGCGTCATCGGCGCGCGGGGCGCACCCCAGAACGCCCTGGGGCGCTCCTCGGCGCGGTCCACCCGGGCGGGTCCGCCCACGGCGAGGCCACCCGAGGCGGGGCCGCCGGCGGAACCGGGTGCAGGGCCCACCTCGGCGAGCACCGGGCCGTGGACGTCCTCCCGGATGCCGTCGTCGTCGATCTCGTCGTAGAGCGAGACCCGGCGCGCCGTGGCGTCGGCGGCACTGCTGCGGTTGAGGACGAGCGCCACCCGGCCGTCGCCGAAGGCGGCCGCCTGGATCGACGAGTTGTTGTTCGGCAGGACGGTCGGCACCGGCCGGCTCCAGGTGCTGCCGCCGTCTGTCGACGTCGTCTCCCACACATGGTCGGCCCACCGGCTGCGGAAGCACGCCCACAGCGATCCGTCCTGTCGCTCGACGATGTTCATGTGCACGCAGCCGAGGGAGCCAGGCACCTCGACGTCGGTCCACGTGGAGCCTCCGTCGTCGCTGACCCGCACCCCGGACGTGTCGGCGTCACCGGCCCACCTCTCCCCCGGCACCGTGACGCAGTTGAAGACGGGCACGAGGATGCGGCCGGTCGGCAGGACGACCGGGGGCTGGCGCACGAACACGCCGCCCTGCTCGGTGGCCGGGAACAGCACGGTCGGCTCGTCCCAGGTCACGCCGCCGTCGCGCGAGATGCGCCGACGCACCTCGGAGGTGTCCTGGTTGCCGGCCAGCTGGGCCGTGTAGAGCAGCCACACCTCCGCGTCGGTGGCGACGAAGAGCACCGGATTCTGCTCCGAGCGCGTCGGGTCGTCGCTGAGCCGCACCGGGGCCCGCCACGTGTCGGACCCGGCGGGCAGCACGGACAGGTACGCCGAGATGTCGGCGACCCCCTCCTGCGTCCCACCGAACCACACGCAGGCCAGGTCGCCGCCGGGCAGCCACGCGAGGTTGGCCGCGTGGCACTGCACGGTCGGCGTGGGCAGCAGCGCCGTCGGGAAGGCATGCGGAAAGGTCGCCTCGTCCCGCACCCGGACGACGCCGTCGGCGACGGGATCGGCGGCGAGCGTCACGACTCCCCCCGGGCAGCCCGCAGGTGCGCGGTCGCCACCTGTTCGAGGTGGACCAGGTCGGAGGACACCGTGGCGAGCGTGAACCCCTGGCCGAGGCGCTTGGCGGCGGCCTCCCCACTGGGCGTGTGGAACCCGGCGGCGATGCCCGCCGTCTGCGCCGCCCGAAGGATGCGCTCGACGGCGGCCTCGAAGACGTCGTCGACGGTCGGGTCGGTCGAGGTCGAGCCACCCACCGCCAGTCGCAGGTCGGACGGGCCGATGTAGAGCCCGTCGACACCGGGGGTGGCCGCGATCCGCTCGACGTTCTCCAGGCCCTGGGGGGTCTCGATCATCACGAGCACGACGGTCGCCTCGTTCGAGGCCGCGGGGTCCGGGCCGATCCGCAGCTGTGAGCGCATCGGGCCGTAGGAGCGGATGCCCTCGGGGCCGTACTTGGCGTACGACACGGCGCGGGCGGCGTCCTCGGCGGTGTTGACGAGCGGCACGATGACCCCGGCAGCCCCGGCGTCGAGAGCCTGCCCGATGAGGAACGGGTCGTTGGCGCCGACCCGGACCATGCCCACCGACTCGCCCCCGGCGTCGATGGCCTGCATCCCGGACAGGATGCCCTTGTAGTCGAGCAACCCGTGCTGGGCGTCGAAGCACACGTAGTCCCAGCCGACGCGCGCGAGGCGCTCTGTCGACACCGGCGAGTCGATGATGACCCAGTAGCCCAGGATCGGCTCGCGCGAACGGACCCGGCGGGCGTAGTCCAGGACACGGGCGCGGCTGCGCTCCAAGGCGGTCCGAGGGGCCTCCGCCGCGCTCATCGGTTGTATCCCGGCATCGAGCCCAGGAGGGGCGAGCCCGCCTCGTCGCATGCGGCGACGACGTCCTCGGCCAGCGGACCGGCTTGTGCAGCAGTGATGTTGGCCTCCAGCTGATGTGGTTTGGATCCGCCCAGCAGCACCGAGGAGACGACCGGCTTGGACAGCAGCCAACGCAGCGCCAGCGCAGGGAGGGTGACACCCGCGTCGGCGGCGACGGCCGACAGGGCGTCGATGACGGCGAACGTCTCGGCGTTCCAGTAGCGGTCCTTGTACATGGTCGACAGTGCCGACGAGCCGAAGCGCCCCTCGGTCGGCGACTCGGCAAAGGTGTGGCGGCCCGTCAGCAGGCCCCCGCCGAGCGGGTTGTAGACCACCGTCGCGAGGTCCTTCGTGGTGGCGAACTCGACGTACTCGGCCTCGATGCGTCGGGCGACGAGGTTGTACAGCTGCTGGGCGAGCACCGGACGCGGCGTGCCGAGCGCGTCACAGGCGGCGTTGACGTCACCGATCTGCCACGCGGCGAAGTTGGACACGCCGATGGCGCGGACCTTGCCCTCCTTGACGAAGTCGCCCAGGGCAGAGACGGTCTCGTCGATCGGGACGGAGCGGTCGGGCTGGTGCAGGTAGTAGACGTCGATGTGCTCGGTCCGCAGTCGCCGCAGGCTCGCCTCGAGCGAGGACCGCAGGGCGGACGCCGACAGCAGCGGCGCTCCGCCCGCGTCACCGGGGTAGATGCCGGCCTTGGTCGCGAGCGTCACGGCGTCCCGTCGGCCCTGGAGGATCTCCCCGAGCATCTCCTCGCTCGCTCCCCCGGCGTAGCCGTTGGCCGTGTCGACCGAGGTGATGCCGGCCCCGATCGCGACGTCGACCATCCTCCGTGCGGTGTCGAGGTCGACCGTGTCGCCGAACGTCATCGTGCCGAGCACGAGCCGCGGGAGCGGTCGGTCGAGCCCGGGCAGGTCGACGGTGGGCAGGTCGGTCATGCGATCTTCTCGCTCTCTGCCGCACGGGCGGCGGCGATGTGACGGATGAGGTGACGCGGCTTGAGGCCGGTCATGAGGGCGGGCTCGAGCGCCGAGCGACGCAGCCGCTGCGTGTACTCCTCGCGGGGGCGGGCCAGCAGCTCCTCGGTGGCCCCATGCTCGACGACACGACCGGCCCGCATGACGAGCGTCTCCTTCGAGATCGCCCGCACGACGCCGAGGTTGTGCGAGATGAACAGGTACGTCAGGCCGCGCTCGCGCTGGATCTCGCGGAGCAGCTCGATGACCTGGGCCTGGACCGACACGTCGAGAGCACTTGTCGCCTCGTCGCACACGAGCAGCTCGGGCTCGGAGGCGAGGGCGCGAGCGATGCCGATGCGCTGGCGCTGCCCGCCGGAGAACTCCGGCGGCTTGCGGGTCAGGGCACTCTTCGGCAGGCCGACGAGGTCGAGGAGCTCGGCGGCACGGTCGCGTTGCACTTTCCTCGAGCGCTCGCCACGGACCGCCACCGGTTCGGCGACGATCTGCTGCGCCGTGAGGTGCGGGTCCAGCGAGCCGTAGGGGTCCTGGAACACCATCTGGATGCGGTGCCGCAGCGGGCGCAGCGCGCGCTCGGACAGCGTCGCGAGGTCGGTGCCGTCGAGGACGATCGAGCCCGACGTGGGGCGCAGCAGGCGTACGAGGGCCTTGGCCACCGTGGACTTGCCGCAGCCGGACTCACCGACGACGGCGAGCGTCCCGCCCCGCGGCACGCTGAACGACACGTCGTCGACCGCCCGGAAGGTCTCCTTGCCGGTGCGGTACTCGACGACGAGGTTGCTCACCTCGAGCAGCGGCGTCTCAGCCATGGGTCGCCTCCTTGACGCGCGAGGTCGGGTCGGTCGGGTCGGTGGGGCCGGTCGCCGGCGAGGCCGGCTCGTCGGCGACCACGGGTGCCGCGGCGGTCCCAGTGGCGTTCTCCGGCAGGGACGTGTCGGGCTCGCCGGGTCCGCGGTCACGCAGGGCGGGGTCGTCCCACGGGCCCAGCTCGGGGATCGCGCCGAGCAGCTTCTGCGTGTACGGGTGCTGCGGGTGGTCGACGACGTCTCCGACCGGGCCCCCCTCGACGAACGCGCCGTCCTTCATGACGTGGACGCGGTCGCTCATGAGCCGGGCGACGCCGAGGTCGTGCGTGATGAGCAGCAGGCCGATACCGGT
>NZ_JBPGXG010000206.1:0-5276 GCF_056755255.1 Monashia sp. HAY1-5C
TCCGTCGTCGGCAGCGTCAGATGTGTATAAGAGACAGGTGGGACGCGGCCCCTCCCGTTCCGACCTGCGGTCGCGCCGAGGTCAGCCCAGGGCCTGGACCTAGGCTGCCCACCATGAAGCTGCACGAGTCGATCGACGGACGGCTGCACGCGTTCATCGAGGCCCAGCGGATGTTCTTCGTCGCGACCGCGCCCCTCGCGGCCGACGGGCACGTCAACGTCTCGCCGAAGGGCGTCGACGGCACGTTCCTCGTCGTGGACGAGCACACGGTCGCCTACCTCGACCTCACCGGAAGCGGCGCGGAGACGGTCGCCCACCTGCGGGAGAACGGCCGGATCACGTTGATGTTCTGCGCCTTCGAGGGCCCGCCGAACATCGTGCGCCTGCACGGCACGGGCCGGCACCTGCGTCCGGGCGACGACGAGTTCGACGCGTGGGCCGGCCGGTTCGACGTCGACCTGCCGGGCGTGCGCGGACTGGTCGTCGTGGACGTCGAACGGGTCTCGGACTCCTGCGGGTTCGCCGTGCCGCGCTACGAGTACACGGCCCAGCGCGACCTGCTCACCTCGTGGGCCGACAAGCGGGGACCGGCGGGGCTGGTGACCTATCGCTCGCAGAAGAACGCGACCTCGATCGACGGCCTGCCCGCGCTGGACCCGGAGCCGGAGACCGCCTGACCGGGGGCGCCCGTCTCAGGAAGGCGAGCCGATCGTGGCGGTGTCGATGACGAAGCGGTAGCGGACGTCGCCGGCGACGACACGGTCGTAGGCGGCGTCGACCTCGTCGGCAGAGATCGTCTCGACCGTCGCGCCGATGCCGTGCTCGGCGCAGAAGGCGAGCATCTCGGCCGTGGCGGGGATGCCACCGATGTTCGACCCCGCGACGACGCGGCTGCCGCCGACGACGGCACCGGGTGCGAAGTCGTAGTTGCCCGTGGGCAGCCCGACGTTGGCGATGACGCCGAGCGGGCGCAGCAGCCCGATGTAGGTCTGCATCGGCAGGTCGGCGCTCACCGTGTTGACGATGAGGTCGAAGCTGCTCCTGAGACCGGCGAGGACGCCGTCCTCGGAGGTGGCGTGGTAGCTCGTGGCGCCGAGGGCGAGGCCGTCCTCCTTCTTGGCGTCGGTACGGCTCAGCACGCTGACCTCGGCGCCCATGGCGGCAGCCAGCTTGACGGCCATGTGGCCGAGACCGCCGAGGCCGATGACGGCGACCTTCTTGCCGGGGCCGGCGCCCCAGCGCTTGAGCGGCGAGTACACCGTGATGCCCGCACAGAGCAGCGGGGCGGCGACGTCGAGCTCGAGGCCGTCGGGGATCGCGACGGCGAAGCGCTCGGAGACGACGACCTGCCGGGCGTAGCCCCCCTTGGTCTTCTCGCCGTCGTAGCCCGTGCCGTTGTAGGTCATGACGGCGCCCTTGGTGCAGAACTGCTCCTCGCCGTTCTTGCAGAACTCGCACTCACCGCACGAGTCGACCATGCACCCGACGCCGACGCGGTCTCCGACCTTGTACGTCGTGACGCCGTCACCGACGGCGGAGACGACGCCGGCGATCTCGTGGCCGGGGACCATGGGGAAGATCGCGCTGCCCCACTCCTCGCGGACCTGGTGGATGTCGCTGTGACAGATGCCGGCGAACGCGATGTCGATGAGGACGTCGTCGTCACGCAGGTCGCGGTGCTCGACGCTCCGGGCCTCGAAGGGGGCTCCGGCGTGGGGTGCGACCAGTGCGGGCGTGGAAATCACAGGGTTCTCCTTCACGGAAGATGGGCGACACTCTCGGATGCAGCGTCACCGGTCGACGAGACATTCCCGGCGTCCGGTCACAGACGCGGCAGGAGCGACGCCGCGACGTCCCGGTAGGCCTGCGCGCCGCGGGAGGTGCGGGCCGTGGACAGGATCGACCGCCCGACGGCGGGCGCCTCGGCGAACCGAACCGTCTTGGGGATCGGGGGGTCGAGGACCGGCAGGTCATAGCGCTCCCCCACGTCGGCGAGGACCTCGCGGGCGTGGTTGCTGCGGCCGTCGAAGAGCGTCGGCAGGATGCCCCAGACCTGCAGGTCGCGGTTGAGGATGCGCTGCACGTCGGCGACGGTGTCGAGCAGCTGCCCGACGCCCCGGTGGCTCAGCATCTCGCACGGCATCGGGATGACGAGGCCGTCGGAGGCGGTGAGCGCGTTGAGGGTGAGCACGCCGAGGCTCGGCGAGCAGTCGAGCAGCACGACGTCGTAGGCCGTTGCGAGGTCCTCGAGGGCGCCGCGAAGGACGTACTCGCGGCCGGGGCGGGGCATGAGGGCTGCCTCTGCACCGGCGAGGTCGATCGTCGACGGCACGAGGTCGACGCCCTCCTCGCACGAGACGACGACGTCGGCGAGCGGCGTCCGGCCGGTCAGCACGTCGTGCACGGACTGCTCGACGGCGTCGGGGTCGACCCCGAGGGAGAAGGTGAGACAGGCCTGCGGGTCGAGGTCGACGAGCAGGACGCGCCTGCCGTGCTCGGCGAAGGCGGCCCCGAGGCTGGCGACGGACGTCGTCTTGGCGACGCCACCCTTCTGGTTGGCGACGGCGAGCACCGTGGGACGGCTCGGTGGGACCCCGGGTGGGGCCGATGGTGCGGATGGGGTGAGTGGAGTGCTGCTGGCGTCCTGGCGGGAACGGGCGGCCATGGCGGCAAGTGTGTCAGGCCGGCGCTCAGAACGCCGAGATGGTCCGCGGAGCGCGCTCGGAGCGCGAGAGGGCCGAGACGACGGCGCCCTGGCCGTGCGTCTCGGCGGCGAGGTGCGTCAGCAGGCGCAGCACGGGGTCGAGGACGTCGTCGGGCAGCTGCGGGGCGGTGAACCCGACGCTCGCGGCGACGTCCTCACCGTGCACGACGACCTCCATCATCCGACCGGTCAGGAAGTCGTCGCGGCGCAGCGACCAGCCCTGCCACGGGATGAGCACCGCGCGGTCGGCCGGCTGCGCGGCCAACAGGTCGGGCAGCACCTCCCGGGCCGCGAGGACGCCCGCGAGGACCTCGTCGCGTCCGGCGGCGGCCTTCTCGTCGCTGCCCTCGCGGATCGCGACGTTGACCTCGTCGTCGAGGTCGGCACCGACCCACGCCGAGCGGCGGTAGTGCTCCTCGAGCGGTATCGGGTCGCGCGCCGGCTCGGCCGACAGGAGCGTCACCACCGTCGACGGCTGTCCGGCGAGGTGGGCGACGAGACCGCCGACGTCCCAGGCGGGCAGGGCGCTCGGGCGGTTCCAGGCCTCGGCGACGTCGTCGCGGGACACGAGGGCGAGGACGTGGTCGGCCGCCGCGAGGAACGCGTCGCGCAGGTCGGTCATGGGAGCCCTTCCTGGTCGTCGTCGCGCTCGAGCCCGGCCCAGTCGGACTTCTCGGGGCCCTGTTGCTGCCCCTCCGGGCAGTGTGCGCGGAAGTCGCACCACGAGCACAGTGGCGAGGGCCGTGGGGCGAAGCGCGTGGACTCGACGCCGACCTCGGCGAAGTCGGCGTCGGCGCGGCGCAGGTCGGTGGCGATGGACTCCGCCTCGGCGACCTTGCGGGCCAGCGAGTCATCGGTGTGCACGTGGCTCGCGACGGTTCCGGTGGGGACGTGGTGCAGCTCGACGCGCAGGCACGGCCGGCGGAACATCCGGGCCGCGGCGACGGCGTAGAGCGCGAGCGGCAGCGAGGTGCGGGCGTCGTCGTCGGTGGGGACCTGCCGGCCGGTCTTGTAGTCGACGACGACGAGCTCGCCGTCGCGGTCGTCGAGACGGTCGATGCGGCCCGTCACGGCGATCTCGCCGGTCTTGAGGGAGACGCTGCGCTCGAGGCCCACGGGCTGCCGGTCGCGGTCGCTGCGGCGCAGGTACTCGGTGACGGCGTCGCGCACCCGCAGGCGCCAGGCCATCGACTGCTCGGGGTCGCGGAACCCGACGTCGATCCAGGACGTGCGCACGAGCTCGGCGACCCCGGCCGGGGTTCGCTCGGAGGGCGGCAGGTCCCAGAAGTCGCGAAGGACGTTGTGCGTCGCGATGCCCACCGAGGTGTGCGCGCGCTGCGGACGTGCCGCGGGCCGGGGCCGGTCGAGGTACTGCATGCGGTACCGGCGCGGGCAGTCGAGCCACGCGAGGAGCCGCGAGGGCGAGCCGGTGTAGAGCGGTGTCGGCATGCCCGCGAAGCTCGGCTGCTGCGTCGCTCCGATGCTCACGCCGTCACCCTACGGTTCACCCCCGACAGCCCGCCGCACCACACGCCGCCCCACACGCCGCCGGACACCCAGGCACGACACGCCGCCCCGACCCGCCAGGGCCAGCAGCGGCGCCGTCAGGGACGCAGCACCGGTGTCACGCCGTTCGCCGCGGCCTCGATCACCTCGAGCACCTCCGGGGCCGTCGTGTTCTCGCCGAGGCGGTTCAGCTTGCCGGTGCCGTGGTAGTCGCTCGACCCGGTGGCGACGAGGCCGAGCCGGGCCGCGAGCGCCGTGGCCCGCGCGACCTCCCGGGGCCCGTGGTCGCGGTGGAAGACCTCGAGTCCGACGAGGCCCGCGTCGGCCATGCGTTCGATGAGGTCGTCGGTCAGCCCACCGGTGCGGGTCCGCGTGAACGGGTGGGCGACCACCGGCACGCCGCCCGCTGCCCGGACCAGCTCGACGGCCTGGACGGGGTCCGGGGACCAGTGACCGACGTAGTACGGCGAGTCGTCGGTGAGCCACTCGCGGAACGCCTCGTCGCGGTGGGCGATGACCCCGTTCGCGATCAGCGCGTCGGCGATGTGGGGCCGTCCCGGGGTCGCTCCCGGCGCGACCTGCGTCAGCACCTGCTCGTAGGTGAGGGGGATGCCGTCGTCGGCCATCCTGGCCACCATCCGCTCGAGCCGCGTCGCCCGGCTGTCACGGGCCCGCGCCAGCGCGCGCGTCAGCTCGGCGTCCGAGGGGTCGGTGAGGTAGCCCAGGAGGTGGATCGACGCGTACCGCCACGTGCACGACACCTCGATGCCGCGCACGAGCGCGATGCCGTGCTCGGCGGCGGCCTCGGCGGCCTCGGCCCAGCCGCCGACGGTGTCGTGGTCGGTGAGGGCGAGCACGTCGACGCCGGCGACGGCCGCCGCCGCGACGAGCTCCGACGGGGTGTCGGTGCCGTCGCTGACCGTCGAGTGGGTGTGCAGGTCGATGACCGGCGACCCTCCCCTGCCCGTGCTCACGAGCCCCAGCGTACGGGCGAAGCCGCCCCCGGCTCCTCGATCCACGGCCCCACCGCTGTCTCTTATACACATCTGACGCTGCCGACGACGGA
>NZ_JBPGXG010000207.1:0-5341 GCF_056755255.1 Monashia sp. HAY1-5C
GAGTACATCCCGTGCGCGATCGCGGTCGGGAAACCGAGCGGCCTGGCCATGAGCGCGTGCACGTGGATCGGGTTCCAGTCGCCCGAGACCGACGCGTAGGCCCGCCCCGTGCCCTCACCGAGCCGCCAGAGGGGCCCGCTCGGGACGGCGTCGAGGGGTGCCAGCGACGGCGGCTCGGACGCGACGGCGTCCGGGTGCTCGGTGCCCCGCGACAGGTACGTGCTGACCCCGCGCCACACGAGCTCGCCGCCGACGCTCACCTCCGACACGAGGTCGACCTGGCGGCCGCGGCGGTGCGGGCGCAGGTCGGCCGCGTGGACCGACACGTCGAGGGCCTCTTCGACACCGACGGGGCGAGCGACGGTGATCGTGTTCTCCAGGTGCACCGCGCCGAGGAGCGGCAGCGGGAACCTGTCGCCGCTCATGACGACCATCTGGAGCGGGAACGCGAGCAGGTGGGGGTAGGTCGGCGGCAGGGTGCCGTCGACGGCGAAGCCGCACACCCTCGAGTAGGCGACGAGCTCTGCGACCTCGACCCGGACCGCCGCGCGCGAGACCTCGACGTCCGGCAGCTCGCCGCCGGACGACCCCCGGCGCAGCAGCGCCGTGGCGTAGATCCGGCGCAGGTCGGGCGGGCCCTCGAGCGTGGTGCGACGGGTCATCTGCCTCACGCCCCGAGCAGGCTCTGGCCGCAGACCCGCACGACCTGGCCGGTGAGGGCGGCGGCCCCGGGTTGGGCGAACCACGCGATCGTCTCGGCGACGTCGCGCGGCCGGCCGCCCTGCTGGAGGGAGTTCATCCGCCGGCCGAGCTCACGCGTCGCGAACGGGATCCTGGCCGTCATCTCGGTCTCGATGAACCCGGGCGCGACCGCGTTGACGGTGATGCCGCGCGGGGCCACCTGCGCCGACAGCGCCGTGACGAGGCCGATGACGCCGGCCTTGCTCGCGCCGTAGTTGGTCTGCCCCCGGTTGCCCGCGATCCCCGCGATCGAGGCGACGCACACGATGCGCCCGCCGTCGGCGAGACCGCCGTCGTCGAGGATCGCCTCGTTCATCCGTAGGATCGAGGCGAGGTTGACGGCGATGACCGAGTCCCAGCGGGCATCGTCCATGTTGACGAAGAGCTTGTCGCGGGTGATGCCGGCGTTGTGCACCACGATGTCGAGCGAGCCGTGGCGCGACCGCGCGTGCTCGACGACGCGCCGGCCGGCGTCGGTGGCGGTGACGTCGAGCTGGAGGGCGGTTCCCTTGACCTCGTTGGCCACCCGTGCGAGGGCGTCACCGGCCTGGGGCACGTCGACGGCCACCACGGTCGCACCGTCGCGGGCCAGGACTCGGGCGATCTCGGCGCCGATGCCCCTGGCCGCACCGGTGACGACGGCGACCTTGCCGGAGAGGGGGCGGAGGGCGTCGGGGTTGCTGCCGGTGCGCTCGTCGACGCGGACGACCTGGCCGTCGACGTAGGCCGAACGGCCCGACAGGAAGAACTCGACGGCCGACCGGACGCCGTCGGCGGCCGCGCCGCGGGCGAGCACGAGGTTGGCGGTGGCCCCCGCGCGCAGCTCCTTGGCCAGGGAGCGCACGGCGCCCTCGAGGGCGCGCTGGGTGGCGACCTCGCCGACGTCCGTCAGTGACGCGGGGTCCGTGCCCACGACGACGACCCGGCCGTTGCGGGCGAGGCGCTTGACCGCCGGCGCGCCGAGGACGCGCAGGGCGGCGAGCTGCTCGGGGTCGGTGGCGGCGCTGAGGTCGAGGACGACCGCGCCGACCCGCGCGCCCTCCGCCAGGCCGTCGACCGACTCGACCACGGCGGTCCCGCACGAGCCGAGCCAGTCGCCGATGCCGGCCGCGAAGCGACCGCCGCCGGCGACGAGGACCGGGCCCTCGCACAGGGGCAGGCCCGGCTCGTACCGCCGCAGCGTCGTCGGCTGCGGCACGCCGACCTTCCTGGCGACCGGCGAGCTGATGAGCGTGGTGAACAGGTCGGACACGGGTCAGGCCTCCAGGATCGCGACGACGCCCTGCCCGCCGGCAGCGCAGATGGAGATGAGGCCTCGCCCGCCACCGGCCTCCTTGAGCTGCTTGGCGAGCGAGGCGACGATGCGCCCACCGGTGGCCGCGAAGGGGTGGCCGGCCGCGAGGGAGGACCCGTTGACGTTGAGCCGGCTGCGGTCGATGGAGCCGAGCGGCGCGTCGAGCCCGAGCCGGGCTTTGCAGAAGTCGGGGTCCTCCCACGCCTTGAGCGTCGTGAGCACGGTCGCGGCGAACGCCTCGTGGATCTCGTAGAGGTCGAAGTCCTGCAGCGTCAGCCCGTTGCGTTCGAGGAGCCGGGGCACGGCGTAGGCGGGCGCCATGAGGAGGCCCTCGTCGCCGTGGACGTAGTCGACGGCCGCGGTCTCGGCGTCGACGAACCACGCGAGCGGCTCGAGATGGTGCTCGGCGGCCCAGTCCTCGCTCGCGAGCAGGACGGCCGAGGCGCCGTCGGTGAGCGGCGTCGAGTTGCCGGCCGTCATCGTCGCACCTTCACCACGGCCGAAGACCGGCTTGAGCGCGGCCAGCTTCTCGACACTGGTGTCGGGTCGCAGGTTGTCGTCGCGCGTGAGCCCGAGGTAGGGGGTCATCAGGTCGTCGAAGAAGCCGCGGTCGTAGGCCGCCGCGAGGTGGTGGTGACTGGCCGCGGCGAGCTCGTCCTGGGCCTCGCGCGGAATGCCCCACTGCGCAGCCGTGACGGCCATGTGCTCGCCCATCGACATGCCGGTGCGCGGCTCGACGTTCTCGGGCGCGGACGGCACGAGGTGACCGGGGCGCAGGCCGGCGAGTGCCTTGGCCCGGGCACCGGGCGTTCGGGCGCGGTTGACGGCGAGGAGGGTGCGGCGCAGCCCCTCGCTGACGGCGATCGGGGCGTCGCTCGCAGTGTCGACGCCCCCGGCGATGCCGGAGTCGACCTGCCCGAGGGCGATCTTGTTCGCGACGAGGATCGTGGCCTCGAGGCCGGTGCCGCAGGCCTGCTGGACGTCGTAGGCCGGGGTGGCCGGCGACAGTCGCGTGCCGAGGACGGTCTCGCGGGTGAGGTTGAAGTCGCGGCTGTGCTTGAGGACGGCGCCGGCGACGACCTCGCCGAGGCGCTCCCCCGCGAGGCCGTGGCGGGCGACGAGCCCGTCGACCGCGGCCGTGAGCATGTCCTGGTTGGAGGCCTGCGCGTACGCCCCGTTGGCGCGGGCGAACGGGATGCGGTTGCCGCCGAGGACCGCGACGCGGCGCGGGGCTCGGGCGGGGGTCGTGGACGCCATGGGTCGTACCTGCTCTCGGTGGGGTGAACGGTGACGTGCTGTCGGCTCTCGACCCAAGATAACCGAAACTCGTAGTAGTCGATACAGCAAGTACCTGTTACTTTCGAGACATGGACGCCGACGTGGACCAGACGCCGCGGGACGGTCGCGACGCCCGGTGGGAGCGCCACCGCGAGGAGCGTCGGGCCGCCCTCGTCGACGCCACCATCCGCGCCATCCGTCGCCACGGCGCCACGGTCGGCATGGACGACATCGCCGCCGAGGCCGGCACGAGCAAGACCGTCGTCTACCGGCACTTCGAGGACCGGGCCGGGCTCTACCGGGCCGTCGCCGCCCGCATCGACGCGCGCGTCGTCAGGGACGTCGGTGCCGCCCTCGCGCGCACCGACGCCGACGACATCGCCACCGACCCTCGAGGGCTCATCGCCTCGACCGTCGAGGCCTACCTGGCCCTCGTCGAGTCCGACACCGAGGTCTACCGCTTCGTCGTCAACCGGCCCCTCGTCGACCGGCCCCTGCCGGACGACCCCGTCGGCGGCACCGTGGCGCAGGTCGCCGACCAGCTCACCGACCTGCTCCGGCGCTCGCTCGAGGCCTCG
Organism: Monashia sp. HAY1-5C; assembly: GCF_056755255.1. Lineage (NCBI taxonomy): Bacteria > Bacillati > Actinomycetota > Actinomycetes > Micrococcales > Intrasporangiaceae > Intrasporangium > Monashia sp. HAY1-5C. Next base: position 3,892 of record NZ_JBPGXG010000207.1, read on the forward strand.
GCCGCCGACCCCGGACGGGCGCGCACCTGGGCCATCGCCCTCGTCGGGTCGGTCCGGGCCGTTGCCGACGACTGGCTCGCCACCGCGCACCGCCCGCCGCGGGCCGAGGTCGTCGCGGCGCTGACCGACCTCGCGTGGAACGGCCTGGCCCCCGTCCTGTCCCCCGTCAGCGCGCGTGAGGAGACCCGCCGTGTCCGCTGAACCGATGCCCCTCCCGGTGCCCACGCCGCCGACCGCGGAGGCCCTGCGGGCCTACCTCGACGGCCCGCGTCGGGCCGTTCGGGAGCGGTGCCGCGTGCTCGACGCCGAGGTCCTCGGCCCGCCCGCGGAGCCGCTGCCGCTCGAGGAGCACCGCGCCCGTGTCCGCCGTCAGCTGGTACGTCTTGCCGCGGAACCGTTCGCGGCACAGGGCTTTCCGGAGCACCAAGGCGGCAGCGCACAGTACGGCGACTCGGTGACCGCCTTCGAGATGCTCGGGCACGGCGACCTGTCGCTCTTCGTCAAGGCGGGGGTCCAGTGGGGCCTCTTCGGCGGGGCCGTGTCGATGCTCGGCACCGAGCGCCACGACCACCTCGTGCCACGCATCACCAGCGGCGAGCTGCTCGGCTGCTTCGCGATGACCGAGACCGGCCACGGCAGCGACGTCCAGGCCCTGCTCACCACGGCCACGTACGACCCGGCGGGCGACGAGCTCGTCGTGCACTCTCCCACCCCGGCCGCGCGCAAGGACTACATCGGCGGGGCAGCGCACGACGCCCGCCTCGCCGCCGTCTTCGCGCAGCTCGTCGTGGGAGGCGAGTCCCGGGGCGTGCACTGCGTCCTCGTGCCGCTGCGCGACGAGCGGGGGCAGACGCTCCCCGGGGTCACGGCTACCGACTGCGGCCCCAAGCTCGGCCTCGACGGGGTCGACAACGGCCGCCTGTCCTTCGACCACGTCCGCGTCCCGCGCACCAACCTCCTCGGTCGCTACGGCGACATCGACGCCGACGGGCGGTACACGAGCCCCATCGACAACCCCTCGCGGCGGTTCTTCACCATGCTCGGCACCCTGGTCCGCGGCCGCATCTCCGTGGCCGGCGGGGCCGGGGCCGGCGCCCGGTCGGCCCTCGCGGTGACGACGCGGTACGCGCTCGCGCGTCGCCAGTTCGCCCCTCCCGGGGGCGGCGAGGAGGTGACCCTGCTCGACTACCGGACCTACCAGCGTCGGCTGCTGCCGCGCATCGCCGCCGCGTACGCGCTCCAGTTCGCCCAGCACGAGCTCGTCGGCGCGATGGACGACGTCCTCGCCAGCCGCACCCCGGGTGAGGAGGCGCAGCGTCGTCTCGAGACGAGCGCCGCCGGGGTCAAGGCGCTGACGACCCGGCACGCCACGGACACGATCCAGGAGTGCCGCGAGCTGTGCGGCGGGGCCGGGTACCTGTACGCCAACCGGCTGGGCCGGCTCAAGGCC
>NZ_JBPGXG010000208.1:0-5241 GCF_056755255.1 Monashia sp. HAY1-5C
TCCGTCGTCGGCAGCGTCAGATGTGTATAAGAGACAGGGGCGTGGGGTCGGGGCCGGGCCAGTTCCGGTCCGGGACCGGGGTGGGGCGGCCGGGCTGCTCGCCGCCGCGTGCCTCGAGGTAGCTCTGCTTCGGCACCATGACCTTGCGCCGGAAGATGCACACGACCGTGCCGTCCTGCTTGTAGCCGATCGTCTCGACGTGCACGACGCCGCGGTCGTCCTTCGACGTCGACTCCCACTTGTCGAGCACCCGTGTCTCGCCGTAGAGCGTGTCGCCGTGGAAGGTCGGCGCGACGTGGCGCAGCGACTCGATCTCGAGGTTCGCGATGGCCTTGCCGGAGATGTCGGGGACCGACATGCCGAGCAGGATCGAGTAGACGTAGTTGCCGACGACGACGTTCCGGCCGAACTGCGTCGTCTCCTCCGCGTAGTGCGTGTCGAGGTGCAGCGGGTGGTGGTTCATCGTCAGCAGGCAGAAGAGGTGGTCGTCGTACTCGGTGACCGTCTTGCCGGGCCAGTGCTTGTACACGGCCCCGACCTCGAACTCCTCGTAGCTGCGCCCGAACTGCATCGCTCCTCCATCTGCCAGACACCGACGGCCAACGCTGCCCAGCCTGCCCGAGCCTCCTGCGACGAGACACCGCCGGACGCCGTGGGCTTGCTCACGCCGTGGCCTGCGTCACCGAACCCGCGAGGAGGTCGTGTGGCCCACGGGCTGCGCCGACCCGGGGGCGGCGGCGTCGTCGGACCCGCCGGGGGCGGCCGGGTCGGACCCGCCGGCGGCCGCCGCCCCGGACACGCCGCCGGCAGCGGGCCCGGACACGCCGCCGGCAGCGGCCTCCTCGAGGACCGCCGACAGCTCACCCGTGTCGGACAGGACCGGCGCGGTGCTCGTCGCGGCGTCGCGGTCGGGGTCGGCGGGCAGCGTCGCCCCCGCGGCGGGGCGGGGGCGCACGCCCTGCTTCTTGGCGTCGAGCAGCCCCGCGAAGTACGTACCGAGCGACACGCCGGCAGCCAGGCCCAGGCCGAGGCCGAACGCCTGCAGCAGCGTCGGCACGCCGACCGCGAAGCCGTTGCCGTCGGGGTCGGTCACGAGCGCCGAGATGCCCTCGTAGGCCATCCGTCCCGGCAGGAGCGGCACGATCGCGGCGGTGGTGACGGCCAGCGCGGAGACGCCGAGGCGTCGCGACACGAGCCGGGCGGTGAAGCCGATGAGCAGCGCCGCGAGCGCCGAGGCCGACACGGCCCCGAAGGACAGCCGCTCGGCCGCTGCGAGGACGAGCCAGCCGAGGGCGCCGGCGACACCGGCCACCGCGACGGCCCGCCCGCTCGCGTACGACGACACTGCGAAGGACACTGAGATGATCGCCGCGCAGACCACCTGGACCGTGAGGTTGCCGGTCAGCTGCGTCTGCGACGAGATGGCGATCGGGTAGTCGAGCCTCTTGCCGACGGCGAGCACGACAGAGATGCCGACGGCGATGCCGAGCGACAGGACGACGACCTCGAAGGCGCGCGCGCCGGCCGTGACGTAGTAGCCCTCGAGGGCGTCCTCGGCCGCACCGACGACGGACAGCCCGGACAGCAGCAGGACGATGCCGGACGCGACGACGAGGGACGGCGACACCCCCTCGGCCACCTCGACGCCGAACGAGCCGGCGACGACGACGAGCGTCGCCGCGGCCGTCGGGATGGCCGCGCCGACGCACTGGGCGAAGAACGCCGCCACGCCCGCCCCGGTGAGCCAGGTGATGACGCGTCCGACGATGGTCGCGGTGACGAAGCTCGTCAGGATGAGCAGCCAGCCGGCGCCGAGCAGCCCGGCCGCGCCGGCGGCGAGCGCTCCCCCGGCCACGGTGACCAGCCAGCGTCGGTACGGGTGCGGCGCCGTGATGACGGCGTCGAAGCGCACCCTCGCCTCGTCGACGGCGACGGGGTCCTGGACCAGCCCGACGATGAGGTCGCGCAGCCGCTCGAGCCGGGTGTAGTCCTGGACGCGGAACCGGACGATGCGCAGCACCGTCATCGGGTCGGCGTGGGGGCCGCGGTGGTAGGACACCGTCACCGACGTGTACGTCACGTCGACGTGCACGGCGGACAGGCCGTAGGCCTTGGTGAGCATGAGGACGGTGGCCGTGACGTCGGCCGCGGCGGCCCCCGTGGAGAGCATCGCGACGCCGGCGCGCATCGCCAGGTCGATGACGGCGAGGGCGGTGTCGCGGTCGACGCCGTCCGGGGTGGTCCAGACGGGGATCTCGTCGGTCGGCGGGCCGCTCGGCCGCATGGCCCGGCGCGTGCTCGCCCGGAGCGAGGGCAGGGCCCGTCGTGCGGTCGTGGGCCGGGTCGGTCGGTCGGTGCGCGCCACCTCCCCGACTCTAGGACCCCGACGCCGCGCCGCCACGAGGCCCCCACCGTGCCGGAGGCCGGGCCGGAGCCCGGGCCGGGGCCCGGGCCCTGACCCGTCGGAAACCGGCTACGGCGCCGCAGCCGGTTCGTGACACGATGAGCCGGTGATGAGCGAGAAGCAGCAGTCCTCACCGAGCCGCAAGCGCCCGACGACCGACGAGTTCCGGGCCTTCGTCGCCTCCGGCTGGGCGCCGCGGAGCACCGGGGTGACCCCCCGGTCCGAGGTCGCCGACTGGGCCGCCAAGCGTCGTGCCGCCGTGAGCGCCGCCTTCCGGGGTGAGCGCCTCGTCGTGCCCGCCGGCGGCCTCAAGGTGCGCAGCAACGACACCGACTACGTCTTCCGCCCGCACAGCGCCTTCGCGCACCTCACCGGTCTCGGCGGTGACCGCGAGCCGGACGCCGTGCTCGTCCTCGAGCCGACGGGTGAGGGCGAGGCCGCCGGTCACGAGGCGGTCCTCTACTTCCGCCCCTTGGCCGACCGCGACACCGAGGAGTTCTTCGGCGACTCGCGCTACGGCGAGTTCTGGGTCGGGGCGCGGCCCACCCTCGCCGACGTCGAGTCCGAGCTCGGCCTCACGGCCCGCCACATCGACGAGCTCGCCGACGCCGTGGCCAAGGACGCCGGGTCCGTGACGGTCCGGGTCGTCCGCGACGCCGACGCCGAGGTCGCCGAGCGCGTCGACCGGGCGCGCGCCGCTGCCGCCGAGTCCCAGGACGCCGCCGAGGTCGAGTCGCGCACCGAGCGCGAGCGCGAGGCGGACGAGGCGCTGGCCCACTTCCTGTCGCTGCTGCGGCTCGTCAAGGACGACTGGGAGGTCGAGCAGATGCGCTCGGCCGTCGAGGGCACGCGCCGGGGTTTCGAGGCCGTCATCGCCGACCTCCCCGAGGCCGTCCGGCGCGGCCGCGGCGAGCGGTGGGTCGAGGGTGTCTTCGGCCTGTACGCGCGCCACCACGGCAACGGCGTCGGCTACGACTCGATCTGCGCGAGCGGGGACCACGCCAACACGCTGCACTGGATCAAGAACACCGGCGACATCGCCGAGGGCGACCTGCTGCTCCTCGACGCCGGCGTCGAGGTCGACTCGCTCTTCACCGCTGACATCACCCGCACCCTTCCGGTCAGCGGCACCTTCAGCGACGCCCAGCGCCGGATCTACGACGCGGTCTTCGCGGCCCAGGAGGCCGGCATCGCGGCGTGCAAGCCCGGCAACAGGTTCTCCGACGTGCACGCCGCGGCCATCCGGGTCATCGCCGAGCACCTGCACGAGTGGGGCCTGCTGCCCGAGGGCGTCGACGTCGAGGGCACCCTCGACGCGGAGCACGGCCAGTACCACCGCCGCTGGATGGTGCACGGCACGAGCCACCACCTCGGCATCGACGTGCACGACTGCGCCCTCGCCACGCGGGAGGAGTACAACGACGCCGTGCTCGAGCCGGGCATGATCCTGACCGTCGAGCCCGGTCTCTACTTCAAGGCCGACGACGAGCTCGTCCCGGCGGAGCTGCGGGGCAACGGCGTCCGCATCGAGGACGACGTCCTCATCACCGAGGACGGCTGCGAGAACCTCTCCGCGGCGATGCCGCGCAGCAGCGCCGACGTCGAGGCGTGGATCGCCCGGCTCTGGGCCGAGCGCGGCATCACGGCCTGACCCCGCACCCGGGCGCGCCGACCGGGGCTGCGCCTACGGGGTGGCGGCGGTCATGACCGCGGTGGGTGACGAGACGGCGCCGTCGGGGTCGGGGCCGGGGATGCGGGGGCTCCACCGCTCGACGAGGCGCACGACGTCGCCGACCTCGGCGGACTCGACTCCGCCGCCCCGCACGGGAGGCATGCAGTCGGGGTCGACGTCGACGCGCACCGCCGGGCCCTCCGGGTAGGTCAGCACGAGGTGGAAACGCCCGTCCGACGCCGCGCCCGAGCCGGTGCAGGTGTGCGCGGTCGGACGCACCGGCAGGGCCCGAAGGGCGGCGACCACCTGCGCCGACCTGGACCGGTCCAGGCCGGTGGCTCTCGTCGTGCCGTCCTCGGCCGTGCGGCACACGGTCACGAGGGGCGCACCCTCGGGCGCCAGGGTCCGCTCGTCGCCCAGGCGCCCGAACGTCCTTGCGTCACATCGCTTCCCGGCCGGCATGGGGAGGCCGGTGAGCATCGCGCGCAGGGGGACCCCGAGGGCGGCCCCCGACGTGAAGTCACCGTTGGTGGCTCGTGAGCACGAGTTCGCGTCGGCCTTGGCGGCGACCCAGACGACGGCGTCGTCGTAGCGCACGCCCACGAGGTAGGCCGTCTCGTCGCCGGCCATCATGGTGCAGACGTTCTCCTGCCCGTTCCAGCGGGGTGCCCAGGAGAACAGGTCGACGACGCGGGCTCGCAGCTCGGGCGAGGCCACGGTGCGCCGGGACAGGCGATACGGCGCCGTGGGCGGCTGGGGCGAGGTCACCGTCATCGTCGGGTACGCGCACACGACGAGGGAGGCGGGGTCGCGCGGGGGAAGCAGTCGGGCGTTGCCGTCGAGTCCCTGCGGCTGGTGCGGGACGGTGAGGCCGTCGGCGGAGGCGAGGCTCCGGGGGCACGAGAGGGCGCCGTCGGCTTCGAGCCGCTGCGCCGTGACCGGCCGCTTCACGCCCGGTGTCACGTGCGGCAGGGCCGTCCCGCCGGAGCCCGGCCCCGGCCGGGGTGCCGGGGTCGTGCCGCAGGCCACCAGGGCCGACGCCGAGGCGAGGGCCGCGCCGGTGAGCAGGACGCGGCGGGCGGTGGCGAGCACGCGGCTACGGGTGACCGTGCCGGCGCGGGTGTGGGACTGTCTCTTATACACATCTGACGCTGCCGACGACGGA
>NZ_JBPGXG010000209.1:0-5292 GCF_056755255.1 Monashia sp. HAY1-5C
GAGATGGAGCGGTCGACGACGACGTGCCCGTGCTTCGCGGACCTGCCGGGTGCTGAGACGATGCCGCTGCCCGGGTTCCGCAACGACCGGCGCTGGGGCTATTCGAACGAACGGCTCGGCATCCTCTTCCACGGCAACACGATCACCCACCTCGACTCGCCCTGCCACATCTTCTGGGACGGCCTGATGTACAACGGACGACCGCACTCGCTGGTCGACGCCGCGACGGGATCGGCGTGGGCCGCCGTCACGGCCGCCGCGAACGGGATCGTCACGCGGGGTGTCCTGCTGGACATCGCGAAGGTCCGCGAGGTGCCGTGGCTGGAACCGGGTGAGGGAGTGTTTCCGGACGATCTCGAGAGGGCCGAGCGTCGCCAGGGTATAGGCGTGCGACCCGGCGATGCGGTCCTCCTGCGGACCGGTTACGGCCGCCTCCGGCACGAGGCGGGAGCATCGGGCGGCGTCACGCAGCCTGGCTGGCACGCGTCCTGCCTGCCGTGGCTGCACGACCGGCAGGTCGCGCTGATCGGTGCCGACACCCCTCAGGACGTCCAGCCGTCGGGGTACGACGACCTGGCGATGCCCGTTCACACCGTGGGCCTCGTCGCGATGGGTCTGTGGCTGCTGGACAACTGCGACCTGGAGGACTGCGCGACGACAGCGGCGGAGCTCGGTCAGTGGGACTTCCAGCTCGCCGTCGCTCCGGTCCGCTTCGCCGGCACCTCCGGCAGCCCGGTCAACCCCATCGCGACCTTCTGACCGCGCCACTGTCACCCGGCCTACCCCGGTGGGCCCCGCGCCTGCTACTGAACGCTGAGGCAGCTCAGCCCTCCCGCGACGTGGGCGTAGCCGGTGCCAGACGGATGGCGGACCAGGACACCGGGGGCAGGGTCGCGGTCAGCGTCGAGCCGGCGACGAGGGCGGCCGTGGTCAACGCCTCCGGGCGGACTCGCTCGGGGTCGTCGGCCGTGTTCCTGGCGTACGGGTCGTCCCCGCCGACGGTCCAGGCCTCGACCACCTCGAGGGCACCGAGACCGGCGAGAGCGACGGTGAGGTCCAGCGACCCGTTGACGTCGCGGTTCACCGCGAAGATCGTGACCTCCCCGGTCTGCGTGTCATGGGTCGCCACCGCGTCGAGGACGGGCACCGCGCCGAAGCGCTGGGTCTCGTACGTGGGGCCCTGGGGCTCGACGCGCAGCACCGTGCCCTGCGCGAGCCGGGAGGTGAGCGCGAACGGGTGGAAGATCGTCTGGCGCCAGGCCCGGCCCCCGGGTTCGGTCATGATCGGGGCGATGACGTTGACGAGCTGGGCCTGGCAGGCCGCGGTGACGCGGTCGCTGTGGCGCAGCAGCGAGATCAGCAGGTTGCCGACGACGACGGCATCCGCGGCGTTGTAGTGGTCCTCGATGACGGGCTGCGCCACCTCCCACGAGGTCGGCTTCTCGGCGTTCTCGAACCGGCTGAGGTACCACACGTTCCACTCGTCGAACGAGATGTTGATGCGCTTGCGGCTCTTGAGCCGGGCTCCGACGCTGTCGGCGGTGGCGACGACGCTGTCGACGAAGTGGTCCATGTCGACGGCGGACGCGAGGAAGCTGCCGAGGTCGCCGTCGTGCTCCTCGTAGTAGGCGTGCGCCGAGATCGCGTCCACCTGGTCGTAGGCCAGCTCGAGCACCGTGGCCTCCCACGAGCCGAACGTCGGCATGCCGGAGCTGGAGCTGCCGCAGGCCACGAGCTCGAGGCCGGCCTCGGCCGAGCGCAGGGCACGGGCGACCTCCGCGGCGAGGCGGCCGTACTCGTGCGCGGTCTTGTGGCCGGTCTGCCACGGGCCGTCCATCTCGTTGCCGAGGCAGAACATCCGGATGCCGTGCGGTTCCTTGGCGCCGTTGCTACGGCGCAGCTCCGCGAAGTGGGTGCCCTCGGGCTGGTTGAGGTACTCGTGCACGTCGAGGGCCTCCTGGACGCCGCGGGTGCCGAGGTTGAGGGCGTACATGATCTCGACGCCGGCCTTGTCCGCCCAGCGGGCGAACTCGTCGATGCCGACCTCGTTGGTCTCGAGGCCGTGCCAGGCGAGGTCGCGTCGCACCGGTCGCTGGGCCACGGGACCGATGCCGTCCTCCCAGCGGTAGCCCGAGACGAAGTTGCCGCCGGGGTACCGCACGATGCTGACGCCCAGCTCGCGCGTCAGGGCGAGGACGTCCTCGCGGAACCCGTCGGCATCGGCGGTGGGGTGGTCCGGCTCGTAGATGCCGGTGTACACGCACCGGCCCATGTGCTCGACGAACGACCCGAAGGTGCGTCGGTTGACGGGGGCGATCGTGAAGCTCGGGTCGAGGCGGAAGGAGGCGGAGGTCATCGGAGTCCTTGGAAGGTGTGGGGAGTGCGGGTGTGGAGTCGACACCCGGCGAGCATGGGACTGCGGGCTACTTGAGCGCGCCGCTGCTGACGCCGCTGCGCCAGAACCGCTGCAGGAAGACGAAGGCGACCACGAGCGGGATGATGGCAAGGAGCGCGCCGGTGGTGACGAGGTTGAAGAGCACGCGGGTCCCCGCCTCCTGCTGCGCCGTGTTGAACCAGGTCGTGAGCCCGACGGTCAGCGGGTAGAGCTTCGCGTCACTGAGCATCACGAGCGGCAGGAAGTAGTTGTTCCACGTCGCGACGAGGGTGATGAGGAAGACGGTGACGATCGCCGGCCGCATCATCGGCAGGACGACCTGCCAGAAGATGCGGAACTCGCCGGCGCGGTCGATCCGGGCTGCGTCGAGCAGCTCCTGCGGCACGCTCTCGGCGACGAAGACCCGGATGAGGTAGGTGCCGAAGGGGCTCAGCAGCGAGGGCAGGATGACGGCCCAGATGGTGTTCACCAGCTCGAGCCGCGACAGCAGGAGGTACGTCGGCAGCACGAGGGCGGTGGCCGGGACCATGACCATCCCGAGCAGCCCCGACTCGATCAGTCGCTTGCCGGGGAAGCTGAACCGTGCCAGCCCGTAGCCGGCCAGGGCGCACAGGGACGTCGCCCCCAGCGCGCTCGCCCCCGAGTAGAGCGCGGTGTTGACGAGCCAGCGCCCGTAGACGCCGCCGTCCTCGGTGAACAGCTGGCGGAGGTTGGCGACGAGGTCGAACCCGTGGCCGAACCACAGTGCGGGCGTGGAGAGCAGGTCGGGTTGGCTCTTGGTGGCGGCGAAGAGGATCCAGATGAGCGGGATCGTGAAGTAGACGATCCCCAGTGTCATGAGGCTGTGCGCCAGGCGGGTCCTCGGTTCGCCGAAGCGGCCGCCCCGCGGGCGCGTGGCCGTGTGCGGCGCTCGCCGGCCGGCCTCGATCCGTGTGGTCAGCGTCATGCGCGTGCTGCCCTTCTGCGAGAGACGAAGACGAAGAGGTACGACAGGACGAAGACGCTCAGCCCGAGGGTGAACGAGATCGCCGCGGAGTAGCTGAAGGCGGAGAACCGGAACGCCTGGCTGTAGGCGTAGAGGTTCGGCGTGTAGCCGGCGTCGATGTCCGGGGCGAAGCGCGCGAGGATCGCCGGTTCGTTGAAGAACTGCATCGTGCCGATGACGGTGAAGATGGCGGCGAGGGAGAGCGCCGGCTTGATCGCCGGGACCTTGACCCGCAGCGCGATCTGCACCGGTGAGGCGCCGTCGATGACCGCGGCCTCGTACATCTCCCGGGGCACGCCCTGCAGGGCGGAGTAGAGGACGATCATGTTGTAGCCGGTCCAGGCCCAGGTGACGACGTTGCCGAGGGAGACGAGCAGCAGGGAGCCGCCGAAGAAGTTGACCGGCGCGTCCCCCCAGAGTCCCGAGATCCCGGCGAACGGCCCGAAGGTCTTGCTGTAGAGGAAGCCCCACATGAGGGCGCCGATCACGGCCGGGACGGCATACGGCATGAAGGCGACGAGCCGGAAGACCTTGGCGACCCGGCTGTTGATGGCATCCAGCGCCAGAGCGCCGGCGAGGGCGATCCCGAGCATGATCGGGATCTGGATGACACCGAAGACGATGACGCGGCGCAGCCCGGTGAGGAACTGCGGGTCCGTGAACGCCTGCTTGTACTGCTCCAGCCCGCTGAAGTGGGGGCCGAGGACGAGGCTCTCGCTGTGGAGGCTCAGCCAGAACGCGTAGCCGAGGGGGAGGGCGAGGAAGAGCAGGACGATGAGGAGGAACGGTAGGACGAACAGTGCGCCGGCGACCGCCTGACGCGCCTGGTGGGAAAGGCCTTGGCGGGCGGCCCGCGTCGTCGGTGGGACGACGGTCGCCGGAGAAGCGGTGACGGGGCGGTCGGCCGGAAGGAGCTGGCTCATGGGGACCTCCGGGTCCGGTGGGGGCCGGGTCGGCAGGTGGCGGAGGTGGACCACCTGCCGACCCGGCGGCGAGTGGGACGGGCTACTCGCTGACCTTGAAGCCCTGCTGCTGGGCGTAGGCGACGACCTTCTTCTGGGTGTCGTCGAGGACCGTGCTCCACGGGCGCTTGCCGTCCAGGGCCTCGGCGCTCAGGTCGTTCATCGTCGCGAACACGTAGTCCTGGAACGGGGTGTACTGGAACTCGCCGAGGCTGTTGGAGACCGGGACGAAGATCTGGTTCACCTTCTGGCCGCCGAAGAAGTCGTACGCCTTGTCGGTGAACGACGTGTTGGCGGCGACGTCCTTGACCAGCGGATAGAGGAAGGCCTTGTTGAGGCCGATGTCCCACGCGGCCTTGGAGGACCCGAACAGCTCGCGGGCGACGATCGTGGCCTCCTTCGGGTGCTGGCTCTGGGTGGTGACCGTGAAGGTGGAGCCGCCCCAGTCTCCCTGGTCGTTGGCGCCTTCGGTCCACTGCGGCATCGGGGCGACGGCCCACTTGCCGGAGGTCTTCTTCAGCGACCCGGCGAGGTAGCCGGGGGTCCAGCCCGCGGCCGCCCAGGTCCAGTACTTGCCGTTGTCCAGCGCCGCGGTGGCGTCGGCGGTGAAGAACGGGTCCTTGGCCATGAGCCCCTTGTCGACGAGGTTGCCGTAGAAGTCGACGACCTTCTTGCACTCGGGTGACGTCAGGCGGATGCCGACCGCGTCCTTGGCCTGTGCCTGGGAGTAGCTGTACGGCTTGCAGCCGGCCTGCCACATGAGCCCGTTGAGCCAGCCACCGTCCTTGCCGAAGCTGGCGATGTACGCCTTCGGGTCGGCGGCCTTGATCTTCTCGGCTGCGGCCGCGTAGTCGTCCCACGTCTTCGGGACGGCGATCTTGTACTTGTCGAAGAGGTCCTTGCGGTACATGAGGGCCATCGGGCCACCGTCGACGGGGATGGCGTAGACC
>NZ_JBPGXG010000210.1:0-5205 GCF_056755255.1 Monashia sp. HAY1-5C
GCTCGAGGTCCGCACGCAGGTCGGCAAGGTCCGTCGCGGCCGGCACGTCGACGACGACATGGGCCTCGAAGAGCAGGCCGCCCGCCATCGGCGCCTCGCGGGTCCCGGTCGTGATCGTCTCGATCGACAGGTGGTGCCGGCTCAGCACCGACGACACCTCGCGGACGATGCCGGGACGGTCGTTGCCGAGGAGGTCCAGCGTGAGGCGCCGTGGCGGAGCGGCCCCCGCGCCGGCGCCTGCGAGGGCGCCTGCCTCGGTGGACGCGGCGACGCCTGCGCCGGTGGACGCATCGGCCGCCGTGTCCGCCCCCGGGTGGGCGGCGACCTCGAGGAAACCGTCGAGCGCTCGCAGCGCGGTGCCGAGCTCGTCGCGACGGGCGTCCGGGACGGCGACGACGACGATCCCGGCGAACTTGCCTGCCAGCTCGGTCATCTGGCTCTGCTCCCAGTTGCCGTCGTGCGCGGAGACGACGTCGGCCAAGGCCGAGACGAGTCCGGCACGGTCGTCGCCGATGACGGTGAGCACGAGGCGGGCCATGACCGGCAGCCTAGTCACGAGGCACGCCGTCGGGTGCCCCGGCAGCGAGGTCGGGCGCCTCGGGCAGCAAGGGGATGCCGGTCGGGTCGGGCGGCAGCTCGACGGCCATGTCCGGCGTCGGGTGGTCCTCCTCGACCTCGCCGATGTGGACGATGGCGTCACCGCGGTTGAGCAGCGGCGCGTGGGTGCGGCCGATGACGATGCCGGGCCGGTCGGCGCGCACCAGCCGGACGCGTCGGCCGAAGGAGTCGGACAGGCCGCCGAGCCGGTCACCGGGCTGCACGCGCTGCCCGAGCGTGGCCTCGAGCTGGAGGATGCCGCTGCCCGGCGCGCGGACCCAGCCGCTCGACCGGCACACCAGGCTCCGCGCGGGTGGGGGCTCGTCGAGCGGGTCCACCATGCCGAGTCGGGCCAGCACCCGGCGCACGCCGACGACACCGGACTCGATGGCCCACTCGTCGAAACGCCACGCCTCGCCCCCCTCGTAGAGGAGCACCGTCGCGCCCTGCTCCCTGGCCGCGGCCCGCAGCGAGCCGTCGCGCAGCCGCGCGTGGTAGACCACCGGTGCGCCGAAGGCCGAGGCGAGCTCGCGCGTCCGCGGGTCGTCGAGGTCGGCCCGCACCTGGGGCAGGTTGCTGCGCCGGTCGGCGCCGGTGTGCAGGTCGATGCCGACGTCGCCCTTGGCCACCACCTCCGTCATGAGCAGGTGCGCCAGGCGGCCGGCGAGGGAGCCGCGCGCCGAGCCGGGGAAGGCGCGGTTGAGGTCGCGGCGGTCCGGCAGGTACCGGTCGCCGGTCTGGAAGCCGAGCACGTTGACGATCGGGACCGCGATGACGGTGCCGCTCAGGGTGCGCGGTGGCAGCGAGGCGAGGACGCGCCGCACGACCTCGACGCCGACCACCTCGTCGCCGTGGATGGCCGCGGTCAGCCACACCGTCGGGCCGTCCTGGCGCCCGTGGACGACGCGCACCGGCAGGCTCACCTCGGCCCCGGTGACGAGACGGGTGATCGGCAGCCCCACCTCGCGCGTCGACCCCGCTCGGACGCGGACCGCGCCGATGGCGAACGACGGACGCGGCATCAGCGGCCCCGGTTCCTGCGCCGGACCGCGAGCGGGGGTCGCCCTCCGAGGTACGAGCGCCCGGAGTCGACGAGGAACCCCTGACGCAGCGCCTCGCGGCCCACGAGCATCCGGAAGCCCATCTCGTCGCGGTCGGTCAGCGACACCTCGGCCGTCACGGTCCGCCCGACGAGGACGAGGTCGAGCAGGACGATCGGCCGGTGCTCGGCGTGCCCCGACGACGAGCGGACCGAGCGCCGGTCGTGGACCGGGCGCTCGACGACGGCGGGGTCGGCCTCGGACCGCTGCCACGGGTGGATCGAGAACCGCACCCAGTCGGTGCCGTCGCGCTCGAACTCCGACACGTCGAACGCGTGCATCGAGGAGGACCGGGCACCCGTGTCGAGCTTGGCCTTGACCCACTCGACGTCGCAGGCGGGCAGGCTCACCCATTCCCGCCACCCGGCGAGGATGCTTGAATGTGGCGGCCCGGACACCCGACCATCCTTGCAGGCATCCCCCATGAAACTCGCGATCCTCTCCCGCGCCCCGCGCGCCTACTCGACGCAGCGCCTCAAGACGGCTGCCCTGTCCCGTGGCCACGAGGCCCGGGTGCTCAACACGCTGAGGTTCGCCATCGACCTGTCCGGACGCGAACCGGACCTCGTCTTCCGCGGCCGGCCGCTGTCCGACTACGACGCGGTCCTGCCGCGCATCGGCAACTCGATCACGTACTTCGGCACCGCCGTGGTGCGCCAGTTCGAGCAGATGGACGTCTACACGCCCAACACGGCCAATGGCATCAGCAACGCCCGGGACAAGCTGCGGGCGACGCAGATCCTCTCGCGGCACAACATCGGCATGCCGGCGACGACCTTCGTGCGCAACCGTGCCGACGTGCGCCCGGCCATCGAGCGCGTCGGCGGCGCCCCGGTCGTCATCAAGCTCCTCGAGGGCACGCAGGGCATCGGCGTCATCCTCGCGCCCGAGATCAAGATCGCCGAGGCGATCATCGAGACGCTGCACAGCACGAAGCAGAACGTGCTCATCCAGAGCTTCGTCACGGAGTCGAAGGGACGCGACATCCGTGCCCTCGTCGTCGGCGACCGCGTCGTGGCGGCGATGCGTCGGCGGGCGCACGGCGACGAGTTCCGCTCCAACGTCCACCGCGGCGGCGAGGTCGAACCCGTCGAGCTGTCAAGGGAGTTCGAGGAGACGGCGGTGCGTTCGGCGCAGATCATGGGCCTGCGCGTCGCCGGTGTCGACATGCTGGAGGGCAACGAGGGCCCGCTCGTCATGGAGGTCAACTCCTCGCCGGGCCTCGAGGGCATCGAGCGCGCCACGAAGCTCGACGTCGCCGGTGCCATCATCGACCACATCGCCAACCAGGTCGCCTTCCCCGAGATCGACGTGCGCCAGCGCCTCACCGTGTCGACGGGCTACGGGGTCGCCGAGCTCGTCGTGCACACCGGCGCCGACCTCGTCGGCAAGACGATCAGCGAGTC
Source organism: Monashia sp. HAY1-5C (assembly GCF_056755255.1). Lineage (NCBI taxonomy): Bacteria > Bacillati > Actinomycetota > Actinomycetes > Micrococcales > Intrasporangiaceae > Intrasporangium > Monashia sp. HAY1-5C. Next base: position 3,104 of record NZ_JBPGXG010000210.1, read on the forward strand.
AGGTCTGGACGAGCGCGACATCCAGGTGCTGACGCTGCACCGCGGCACGACGGTCATCCCCAACCCTCGGCGCCGCACCGAGCTGCAGGCCGAGGACCGCCTCCTGTGCTTCGGCCGCCTCGAGGAGATGCGCTCGATGATCCCCGAGCGGCGGCGTCGCCGCACCAAGGTGCGCCGCCTCCCGAAGGAGCCGATCCTCATCTCCTGAGCGTCAGCGGGCCAGGCCGATGACGAGCGCGACGAGGCCGCCGACGAGGACCGCGGCCGCGGCGATACCGGCGACCGCCAGGGCCACCCGCGGGTCGCGTCGGTCGATGACGGGGCCCAGGGGCGCGGGCGCCTGCCGGTCGGCGTCGTCGACGGCATCCCCCGCGTAGGCGTCGTCGGCCGGGTCGTCCGCATCGCGGCTCAGGGCATCTGCGAGCGTCTCGTCCGGGCTCATGGGCGGCGAGCCTAGCCCGGTCCGACCCGACGGGGAAAGCCCTACACGGCAGTGGGTTCCGCGCCGTCGACGGCGCGGGCTGCAGATCCGCGCTGCTCGTCGACGACCCGTGCGGCCCAGACCGGGTCGCCGGGCAGGTGGGTCGCGTGGCACAGGGTCGCCGCCTCCGCGGACGCTCCCGCGGCACCGACGTACACCGGCATCGACTCGGCCAGCCGGCGCAGCGCGGCGGCCTGCGCCGCGTACGCCGTCGGTCGCAGCGCGGACAGCATCACGGCGTCGGGCTGAAGCCTGCGGCAGGCGAGCGCCAGCTCGGCCGTCGGCGTGTTGGCTCCGAGGTAGCAGACCTGCCAGCCGAGCCGCGTGAGGCTGAGCGCGGCCGCCATGAGGCCGAGCTCGTGGTGCTCACCGGGCAGGCAGGCGAGCACGGCGAGAGGTCGCGGCGCGGTGACCCTCTCGGCCGCGTCCTGCAGGAGCAGGGACAGGCGGGAGCGCACCACGTTGCTCGCGAAGTGCTCCTGCGCGACACCGATGCGGCCCGTCTCCCACCGCTTCCCGACGGACCGCAGGTACGGCAGCAGCACCTCCCTCACGGCGTCATCGACGTCGAGCTCGGCGAAGACGTCGGCGAGGATGCGGTGGCCCCCCGCCTCGTCGAACGCCTCGAGGGTCTGTTCCAGCTGCTCCACCCGGGTTGCCGGCGGCGTGCGGTCTGAGGGCATGGTTCGATGTCCCCTTCCGGGGGTGGTGGTGCGGGCCGTCGGACCTACGTACCCACCCGCGGCAGGGACAGACATGCTGCGCCGACCGCGATGCCCAGCGTGACCGAATCGTGTCGTCGCGGTCACCACTCGACGCGGACGACGCCGCGGGCGCGGTCTCAGGCGGTCAGCCTGGCCCACGTGCGCGGGCCCACGACGCCGTCCGCGGTGAGGCCGTGCGTCGACTGGAAGGCCTGCGCCTTCGTCGCGGTCATCGAGCCGAAGACACCGTCGGCGGTCAGGGTGTAGCCGCGGTGCGTCAGCAGCCTCTGGGCGGCGACGACCGCCTGGCCCCTCGACCCGCGCTGGACCGTGACGACGAGCGCGGCCCATGTCTTCGGCCCGACGACGCCGTCTGTCGCGAGCCGGCGCGAGGCCTGGAGGGCCCTGACCCTGCTCTCGGTGCCCGCGCCGAAGACTCCGTCGACGGTGAGGGAGTACCCGCGCTGGCGGAGCAGGTGCTGGACGGCCGTCGTGCGGAAGCCGGTGGCGCCGCGCCGGACCGTCGTCCACGTGACCGGGGCCGGGGCCGGGGTGCTGGCGCCACCGCCGATCTTCTTGGCGAGCTGGGCGATTCGGGGGTCGCCGGGTCGCACGTCGATCTCGAAGTGCATCTCGTCCTTGCGGCCGGAGTAGTCGCCGCCCCACCGGACGACGCCGTCGCACGAGGCCACGATGGTGTGGATCCTCGACCGCTGTGCGGCCGAGAACGTCCCGGACCTGCCGAGCGGGTGGCGCGGGGCGTTGCAGTCGATGGCCGTGCCGCTCGAGTGGTTCGACAGCGAGGTGCTGCCGGAGATCCGCCGGTAGCTGTGCCCCCAGCACCAGCCCCTGACGAGGGCCTCGACCTCGCGGTCGAAGCGGCCGGCGACGTAGGCGAGGATCGTGTGTACGGGGCC
>NZ_JBPGXG010000211.1:0-5175 GCF_056755255.1 Monashia sp. HAY1-5C
CGATGACGGCGGTGAACAGGACCGCTCCCGGGACGAAGTACGTCCAGTAGGACGCCTCCCGGCGTCGGCTCCTCGGGAGCCGGTCGGTCGGGACCGACGCGTCGTCGGCGTGGCTGAGCGTGGCGCTCGACATGATTCCTCCGTTCGGGGTGGGGCGGCGGGCCGCCCCACCCCGCGTGGCCGGTTCCCGGCTACTTGGCCTGGATCTCCTTGATGCCGTCGGCGTACGGCTTGGCGAGCTCGTCGAGGACCTCGCTCGGCTGCGCGGACTGGTTGATGAGCCCCTGGAGCTTGGCCACGAGCACGTCGTAGTAGCCCGGGACCGGCCAGTCGGGGTAGAAGGCGAGACCGTCCTGGTCGAGCAGGGTCGCGAAGTCCTCCGTCATCTTGCGGGTGCGCTCGTCGGTGATCTTCGACGGGTCCCCCGCCACCGGCAGGCCACCCTTCTGGCCGAGCAGGTCCTGGACCTCGGGGCGGAGCGTGATGTCGATGAAGTCGTAGGCGAGGGACTTCGCCTTGGAGTTCTCCGGCACGACCCAGAGGTTGCCCGAGGAGCCGGCGTCGAGCTTGTTGCCCGGGAAGAGCATCGTGCCCCAGTCGAACCCCTTGATCTCGTCGGCGAACCGGCCGAACCACCAGGAGCCCGAGACGATCATCGGCGTCTTGCCGGCGATGAAGGCCGTGCCCATGTCCTCGGCCTTGGCGCTGGCCGTGTTCCTGGCGATGTAGCCCTTCTTGACCCAGGCGTCGAAGGTGTCGGCGCCGTACTTCAGCGGGTCGGCGTGGAAGTCGACGGGTCCCTTGTACAGCTGGTAGTCGTCGACGAAGCTCCGGTCGGCCTTGGAGAGGGCGAGCTGGTAGTAGAGCTGGCCCGCGGGGTACTCGGCGCCGGCCATGCCGAGGCCGGCGATCCCCTTGGCCTTGAAGGCTGCCAGCGCGGACTCGAGCTCGGCGAAGGTCGTCGGCAGCTTGACGCCGTTCTTCGTGAAGAGGTCCTTGTTGTAGTAGACCATGACGTACTCGCCGTAGTTCGGCACGCCGTACCAGGCGTTGCCGCCCATGACGCCCTTCTCGTCGTACTTGGCCGTGGTCTGCAGGCTCGGGCTCAGCTTCTTGTCCCACCCGCGCTTCTGCGCCTCGGCAGTCAGGTCGGTGAGCAGACCCTGGGAGGCGAGCAGGCCGGCGGTGGCGTTGCCCTTGTTGTACTCCATGATGTCGGGACCGGCTTCGGAGTTGAGGATCATGCCGGCGTTCTGCTGGATCTGCTCGAACGCCTTGCGCTCGAACTCGACCTTCACACCGGGGTGCTCCTTCTTGAAGATCTCGATGGCCTTGTCCCAGGCCACACCCATGGCGCCGTTCGCGCTCTCGTAGTGCCACAGGCGCAGGGTCGTGGCCGCCGTGTCGTCGGCACCCGCTCCCGGCGACTCGCCGCCGCTGCAGGCGCCGAGGGCGAGGGCCGCTGCGGCCACGGCGGCCAGAGCTGCGCGGTGAAGGGGAAACCTCATTGTCGCTCCTTGGTCAGGTACAGTGTCGAAGCGCTTCGACTGTGCCAGTCGCGAGCCCGCTCAGTCAATAGTTTGAGGAAAAAACAAATTGTCGCGAGACACGGCCACCGGGCCGCGGACGGATGAGTCGGAGGTGGCGTTGAACGGCCGGACCCTCGCCTATGGTGATCGCATGCCCACCATCGCCGACGTCGCCCGCGAGGCCGGGGTGGCGCCGAGCACCGTCTCCTACGTGCTCAGCGGCAAGCGCGCCATCTCTGCCGAGACGCGCGCCCGCGTCGAGGCCGGTATCGCGCGACTCGGCTACCGGCCCAATGCCGGCGCCCGGGCCCTGGCGAGCGCGAGCACGAACATCGTCGCGGTCGCGGCACCACTGCGGACCGACATCAACGTGCCGGTGATCATGCAGTTCGTCGCGGCCATCGCCCTGGAGTGCCGGGTCCGCGACTACGACGTGCTGCTCGTCATCAAGGACGAGGGCCCCGAGTCGCTGGACCGGATCGTGCAGGGCTCGATGGCGGACGCGCTCATCGTCATGGACGTCGAGGCCCACGAGCCACGGCTGGCGACCCTGCACGACGCCGGTTTCCCCGTCGTCCTCATCGGGGTGCCCGAGACGCCCGGCGACTTCAGCTGCGTCGACCTCGACTTCGCCGCGGCGGCCCGGTCGTGCGTCGAGCGGCTCGTGGGACTCGGCCACCGCGACATCGCCCTCCTGGGAGCGACCCCCGCGGTCTACGAACGGGGAACGAGCTACGCGTTGCGCTTCCGGGCCGGCTTCGAGGCCGCTGCTGCGGAGGCGGGGGTGCGCGCCTCCGTGCACGCCCTCAGCGTGGGACACCACGAAGTGGAGGCCCAGGTCGACGCGCTGTTGCGTGACGAGCCCGCGGTCACCGGCCTCGTCGTGCACAACGAGGCGTCGCTGCCGGCACTGATCACGACGCTCAGGGCGCGCGGCCGGGACGTCCCGGAGCACATGTCGATCGTCGCCCTGTGCCCCGACGACATCGCCGAGACGCAGTCCGTGCCGCTCGACGCGGTGTCCATCCCGGCCGCCGAGGTGGGTCGCCGAGCCGTCGAGCTCGCGCTGCGGCAGCTCGCCGGCCAGGCAGGTGGCCAGGAGCTCCTCCCGCCGCACCTCGAGGTCCGCGGCAGCGCTGCCGAGCCGTACCGGGCGGCGGCCACCGGCGACTGACGCCTTCGACCCGGCGGCCCTGAACGCCACCGAACGCCACCGCGGGACGGCAGACCGCCGGGCGCGGGCGGCTGCCATGATGACCCGGTGCGCGCGATGGTCCTCGATTCTGTCCGAGCCCGGCCCGAGGTCCGGGAGGTCCCCGAGCCGACCGCGCCGGCGGCCGGCGTCGTCGTCAGGGTCGTGGCGACCGGCCTGTGCCGCAGCGACTGGCACGCCTGGGCCGGGCACGACGACATCGACTTCCCGCACGTGCCGGGTCACGAGCTCGCCGGCGTCGTCACCGAGGTCGGCCGCGGCGTCGAGCGCTGGGCGGTCGGCGACCGGGTCACCGTCCCGTTCGTGTGCGGCTGCGGCAGGTGCGAGTGGTGCCGTTCGGGGCAGGCCCAGGTGTGCCCTTTCCAGGAGCAGCCCGGCTTCACGCACTGGGGCTCGTTCGCCGAGTACGTCGCGCTCCACGCGGCCGACACCAACCTCGTGGGTATCCCCGGGAGCGTCGGCTTCGCGGCCGCCGCGAGCCTCGGTTGCCGTTTCGCCACGGCCTACCGGGCGCTCTCCGGCCGCGCGCGGCTCGCGGAGGGCGAGTGGGTCACGGTGGTCGGTTCGGGCGGCGTCGGGCTCAGCACGGTGATGATCGCGCGGGCGCTCGGCGCACGCGTGGTCGCGGTCGACCGCAACCCGGAAGCCCTCGCCGTCGCCTCGGCGCTCGGCGCCGAGGTGACGCTGCTCGCCGACGGCACGGACGTCCCGGCTGCCGTCGCCGAGCTCACCGGGGGCGGCAGCCACGTCGCGGTGGACGCGGTCGGCAGCGAGCAGACCTGCGCCGACGCCGTCCTCAGCCTGCGGCGCCGGGGCCGTCACGTCCAGGTGGGCCTGCTGCCCCCTGTCGACGGTCACCCGCGCGTCCCGATGGCGCGGGTCATCGGCTGGGAGCTCGACCTGCTCGGCAGCCACGGCATGGCCGCCGCCGACTACCCGGGCATGATCGAGCTCGTCGAACGCGGTCTGCTCCAACCGCAGCGTCTGGTCGAACGGACCGTCGGGCTGGAGGAGGCCGCCGCCATGCTCCCCGGGTTCGACCAGGCGACCGTCGCCGGCATGACGATGATCGACCCCAGCCGCTGACCCCACCGGGCCGACGCGTGCCACGGAGCGCCTGGGGCACTGCGGTGCACTGCGGCGGCTCGGGCCGGCAACGAGCGTGACGCCTACGCGAGGATCCGCCGCAGCGTGTCGACCGGGTCGCGGGTCTGGAACAGGTCCCTGCCGACGCCGACGGCCGTCGCTCCTGCGGCCAGCCACGTCGGCACGTCGGCGAGGGGGATGCCGCCGGTGGGCACCACGCGTGCCCCGGGGCAGATCGCCAGCAGGGAGCGCAGGAAGCCGATGCCGCCGACGTGAGCCGGGAAGAGCTTGGCCACGCCGCCGTGGCCGGCCGAGGCCAGGACCTCCCCCACCGTCATGCCGCCCTCCATGAAGGGGACACGTCCGGCGAGCTCCGCACGCACGGCCGGGGCCGGGCAGGGAGAGACGAGGAAGTCGGCGCCCGACTCGACGGCGGTCCGTGCCTGGTCGGCTCGCAGCACCGTGCCGAGGCCCACCATCAGCTGCGGATGGGCCGCCCGCACCTCGCCCAGTGCTGTCGGCCAGCCCGCGGTGGTGGCCGTCAGCTCGACCATGGTGAGCCCCGCGTCGACGCACCGTGCGGCGGCGTCGACCGCCTCGGCAGCGGTCGACGTGCGCAGCACCGGGATGACCCGCGCGTGAGCCACCTTCTCGGCGAAGCGCTCCTCGACGTGCACCGCTTCCTGCTCATCGCGTTCCATGGGTCGTCGCTCCTTCCTCCGCCATGGCCGCCAGCTGCTCGCGCCCGACGTGGATGCCGTGGTCACCGAGCTGCTGCAGCACCGCGCCGGCCAGGCCGTGGCCCCATCGCAGCGCGGCCTCCGGCTCCCGGTCCAGGCTGCGGGCGGCCAGGTAGCCGGCCGCGAAGGCGTCTCCGGCGCCGACCGGCTCGACCACCTCGACCCGGGGGGCCGGGACCGAGACGACCTGCGACCCCACGAAGGCGACCGCCTCGTGGGGGCCGTCCTTGACGACGAGCTCTGCAGGTGCGGGCAGCACCCGGCGCACCTCGCCGGCGTTCGCACACCCCCAGATCTCGGCGGCCTCGTCGAGCCCCACGAACACGGTGTCCGCCTCCTGGGCGAGAGCCATGAGGACGTCGCCCGCGGTGACCGGATCCCACAGCGCCGGGCGGTAGTTGACGTCGAACGACGTGTGCACCCGGTGCGCCCCGAGGAGGTCCTGCACGAGCGCCAGGCAGTCCGCCGACAGCGCGGGGGTGATGCCGGACAGGTGCACGTGCTCCACGCCGTGGAGGGCCGGCGCGGGCACGCGCCGGTAGGTCGTGGCCGCGGACGCGCTCCGGTAGTACCGCATGGTCGTCACCGTCCCCGTGAGGTCCTTGAC
>NZ_JBPGXG010000212.1:0-4965 GCF_056755255.1 Monashia sp. HAY1-5C
CCCCCCCCCCCCCCCCCCCCCCCCCCCCCCCTCTTTCAAAGCAGAACCCGACACACTAGATGTAGCTCCGTCTCGTGGGCTCGGAGATGTGTATAAGAGACAGGGCCTCCTCGGTCAGGCCGTCGCGCAGGAGGACGTCGGGTAGGCGGTGGCTGGGTGAGCTCTCGGCGAGCTGCTCGCGCACGAGGTCGTCACCGAGCTCGCGCACGTCGTCGAGCTCCTCGGGGAACGTGCGGGTGCCGGAGGTCGGGGCCGCCGGCGGCAGGCAGAGCCAGTCCGAGATCCAGCCGGGCCTCCAGCTGTGGTCGAGGACGGCGCGGCGCACCGGATGCGCGTCGAGCATCGTGTGGAACGCCTCGCCGTGGGACGCCGCCAGGGCCCGCCCCTCCGGGTCGGACGGGCGGACGAGGTCGTTGAGGGCGCCGACGGTCTCGATGCGCGGCGACACGACGAACCGGCTCCGTGCCAGCAGGTCCGCCGAGATCTGCCAGGTCCCCATGTTTCGCCTCCTCCCGAAACATTAGCCCAGCGGCGGCGGCATCCGGCACGGTGCGGGCGTGCAGACGTACCGACAGCTCTTCGCCGTCCCCGAGTTCCGCGTCCTCTTCCTCGTCCAGTGCCTCAACATCGGCTCGTACGCCGTCGCGTCCCTGGCGCTCGGCACCATCACCTTCGCCGCCACCGGTTCGCCCGTCCTCACGGCCCTGTCGATGTTCGGTGCCCCGCTGATGCGGATCATCGGGCAGTCGCTCTTCGGCTCCGGCTCGGACCTCGTGCGGCCCCGCGCCGCGCTCGTGCTCGTCGTCGCGACGACGCTCGTCACCGACCTGCTCCAGGCGATCCCGGGGCTGGCCTGGGGCTGGCGCTTCGTGCTGCTCGCCGTCGGGCCGCTCATCACGTCGGCGCTCGGCGGGAGCATGATGGCCCTCGTCTCCGACATCCTCCCGCGCGACGGGTTCATCCTCGGCCGGGCCACGATGAACGTCGCCGTCGGCGGCATGCAGATCGTCGGCTTCGGCATCGGTGGCGTCCTGCTCGTCCGCTTCACGACGACGCAGCTGTTCCTCGGGTCGGCCGCGGCCCTGGCCGTCGCGGTGCTGCTGCTGCGGCTCGGCCTGTCCGACCACCCGCCACGGCACGGCGGCGCGTCCGTCGTGCAGCGCACCCGCCAGGTCAACCGGCGTCTCCTCGGCTCGCCCGTCGTGCGGCCCATCTACCTGACACTCTGGGTGCCGAACGGTCTCATCGTCGGGTGCGAGGCGCTCTTCGTGCCGTTCGCCGGGCCCCGCGCCGGCTACCTGTTCGCGGTGACCGCGGCCGGCATGCTCGTCGGCGACGTGGTCGTGGGGCGCTTCCTGTCGATCCCCATGCGGGACAGGCTGATCGGGCCGTTGCGACTGCTGCTGGCAGTGCCGTACCTCGCCTTCTTCGTCGTGCCGTCGCTGCCGCTCGCCGCGGTGCTCGCGTTCGTGGCGTCGGCGGGGTACTCCGCGAGCCTGCCGCTGCAGGAGCGGCTCGTCACCCACACCGACGCCGAGGCCCGTGGCCAGGTGTTCGGCCTCCAGGGCACCGGGCTCATGGTCGGCCAGGCGGTCGGTGCCCTCCTGGGGGGCGCGGTCGCGACCGCCCTCGGCGTCGGACCGGACGCCGCGGCCCGTGCCATGGGCGTCATGGCGGTGGCGTCCGTCGTCGTGTCGCTGGCCCTGACGCCGGGGCTGCGACGGTCGCGGCCCGCCGTCGCCACTGCCGAGCGCCTGCGGGTCTGACCCGGGCCCGTCGCGCCGCTCAGGACGCGACGAGGCCCCGGCGTCGGGCGATCGCAGCCGCCTCGGTGCGTCCGCTGGCGCCCAGCTTGGCGAGCAGGTTGGACACGTGGACGCTGACCGTCTTGGTGCTGATGAACAGCTGCTTGCCGATCTGCCCGTTGGTCAGGCCCCGGGCGAGCAGCTCGAGCACCTCCCGCTCGCGAGCGGTCAGCTCGGCCTGACCTGCCACGACGCGCGCGGCCGACCGCGCGGCCGCCGGCACCGCGCGCTCGAGCTCCGCGAGGAGGGGGCGGGCCCCGAGCCGTTCGGCGACGGCCCGTGCCGCGTCGGCCTCCTGACGCGCGGCGGTGTCGTCGCCGAGCGCGTGGAGGGCGGCCGCGAGCCGCGCCCGGGACCGGGCGGTCTCGTAGACGTGCCCGTACCGTTCGAAGGCGGCGACGCTCGCGCGCCACGCCGCGACGAGGTCGTCGGCACCGGGCGGGTCGTCGAGGTCGGTGGCGCGCCGCAGCCGCAGGGCCTCGGCCTCGGCCCGGGCCAGCCACGCCCACGTCTCGCGGCTCGTGCGCTCGAGGTCGGTGGTCTGCTCCGGGTCGGCGGGCTCGAACGTCGGTCGGGTGGTGCGCTCGACGGCCGGCTTGAGGGCGCCGATGCGGCGCGCCCGGGCCAGGAGGCGCTCGGTGAGCGCGACCATCCGCCGGCGGACGGCGGGATCGGCCGTCGCAGCCGCCGACGCGGCCTGGCCACCGACGAGGGCGGCGAGCCGGACGACGGCGTGGTACTCGCCCCACGCGGCGTCGAGCGTGCCGACGGCGTCCTCGACGAGCTCGACGAGCTCGTCGTGCCGCCCGGCGTCGCCGAACAGGTCGATGCCGGCCATCACGGAGAGCACGACCGCGAGACCGTCGTAGGACCACCAGCGCCGCAGCCGCGCGAACAGGTCGGTGTCGAGGGGTTCGCCGCGCCCGGCACGGACGTGCAGGAGGGCGCCGGTGAAGATCGTGCCGCCCGGCTCCGGTGCCGGAGCGTCACCGAGGTCGAGCCGACGGACCGCGCCGTCCCAGTCGCCGAGCTCGTAGGCGGTGAGGCCGCCGAGCAACCGGCACTCCTGGCCCCACGGCGCCCACTCGCGGTTCATCCGCCGTGCCAGCTCGGCGCCGGCGTCGTAGCGCTGCAGGGCGGTCGGCAGGTCGCCACGGCGGTGGGCGAGGGAGGCGAGCTGGTGCTGGGCGCGCAACCGCAGCGGGTCGCCCGGGTCGAGCCCGTCGAGCACCGAGCGCAGGTGCGTCTCGACCGCGTCGAGGTCCTCCTGGACCTCGAGCACGCGCGCCTGGATGGTGCGAACGACGGCCAGCTGGCCGGCGAGCCCGAGCCGCTCGGCGAGCACCGACACCTCGTCGCCGACGCGTGAGGCCTCGATCCACAGCCCGAGGTCGATGAGCGCCTGGAGCCGCGCCGACAGGACGCGGACCCGCCGCTCGTCCGGCGTCGGCGGGTCGACGAGGGCGAGGGCCTCGTCGGTCAGGGCCAGGGCGTCGAGCGGCACGTCGAGGTTCCGCCCCACGTGCACGAGGGCGGCGAGCAGGTCGGCGCGCGCCTCCGGCCGCTGGGCCCGGCCGGGGTGGGCGAGCCGGTCGCGCAGCAGGTCGACGGCCCGCACCGGGTCCCCCGCGACGGTCGCCGCCTCGGACGCGCGGAGCGTCACGTCGTCGCGCGCGGGGTCGTCCTCGTCGAGCCACGACAGCGCCCGTTCGAGGTGCTGCAGCGCGTCCTGCGGGCCACCCATGGACATCGCGGACTCCGCGGCGGCGCGGCTGGCCTCGACCGCCGTCGTCAGGTCGCCGACGGCGGCCGCGTGCCGGGCGCGCTCGGACGCCGGGGCCAGGCCGGGGTGCTCGGACAGGACCGACGCGTAGGCGCGGTGCAGCCGCAGCCGCTCCCCGGGCAGGAGCGAGTCGGCGACGGTCTCGCCGAGCAGCGCGTGCCGGAACGTGTACGCGGGGGGCCAGCGGGTCTCGAGGACGTGGTGCTCCACGGCGGCCGCGAGCGCGGCCTCGAGCTCGGCGTCGGGCAGGTCGACGACCCGGGCCAGGAGCTCGTGCCCGAGGTACTGACCGCCCTTGAGGGCGATGGCGCGAAGCACCCGCTGCGCGGTGTCGTCGAGCTGCTCCACGCGGGCCCGGAGGACCCGGCTCAGGCCACCGGTCAACGCCTGCCCGGCCGCGGCGCTCGCGACGAGCTCCTCGGCGAAGAACGGGTTGCCCTGGGCACGGGTCGCGATCTCGTCGGCGGTGCCGCGGTCGGTGGGGGCGCCCTCGAGGTGGGCCACGATCTGGCGGACCGCGTCGTCGGCCAGGGGCGCGAGCTCGATGCGCTCGACCCCGGCGATGCGCGCCCACACGGCGAGCGTCTCGTGGAGGGGGTGGCGTCGGTGCAGGTCGTCGGAGCGGTAGGTGACGACGAGGGCGACGTCAGTGGTGAACCCGCGGGTCAGCAGCAGGGTGAGCAGGTCGCGCGAGGAGTGGTCGGCCCAGTGGACGTCCTCGACGACGAGGAGCGCCGGCGTCGCGCCGCCGAGCGCGGTGAGCAGGGCGTGGACGCCCTCGGCCACCTGCCCGGGGTCCGTGGCCGGCGCGGCGGGCGCCGAGGCGGGGACCGACGCGATCGCCGCGGCAGCCGCGTCGGCGCGGGTCGGCAGCAGGCGGGCCAGGCCCGGGTGGGTGGCGAGCACCGCCTCGACGACCTCGGGGTGGCGCGCGTCGATCGCGCCGAGCAGCTCGACGAAGGGCAGGTAGGCGAGGTTGCCGCCGGCGAGCCCGACGCAGTGACCGACGGCGGTGAACCAGCCTGCGTCGGCGGCGTCGCTCGCCAGCTGTCCGAGCAGCCGGGACTTGCCGATGCCGGCGTCTCCGGACACGACGACGACGCCCCCGGTGCGCGTCCGGCCACCCGGTGCAGCAGCGGGTGCGGTACCGGGTGCGCCGGCGTGGAGCCCGACGGCGTCGAAGAGGTGGTGCAGGTCGGCGTCCCTGCCGATGAGGGAGCCGGTGCTGAACGGCATGGAGGGAATCATCCCGTACCCCGGCGACAGCGGCGGGAGGGGTGCACGCCTGTCGCCGGGGTCGGGGCCCGGGCCGGGGCCTGGGCCGGGAGTGGGACCTTTGGCTGTCTCTTATACACATCTGACGCTGCCGACGACGGA
>NZ_JBPGXG010000213.1:0-4916 GCF_056755255.1 Monashia sp. HAY1-5C
CCCGAGGAGCCGACGCCGGGAGGCGTCCTACTGGACGTACTTCGTCCCGGGAGCGGTCCTGTTCACCGCCGTCATCGGGATCCCCTTCTTCTACAACATCTACCTGTCGCTGACCCGCTGGACCGGCGTGGGCAAGCCACGCTTCGCCGGGTTCCACCAGTACGCACGGCTTTTCGCCGACGACGTGTTCTGGACGTCGTTCCGCAACTCGCTGGCGATGATCGTCGCGATGGTCGTGCTGCCGACCGTCATCGGCCTCGTGCTGGCGGCCGTGCTGTTCGACTACCTCGGCCGACGTTTCGGAGCCGGCGTCGTGTCGGTCCTGCGCGCGACCTTCTACCTGCCCCAGATCCTGCCCGTCGTCGTGGCCGGCATCGTGTGGGGCTGGGTGCTGCGACCGGACGGCGCCGTCAACGGCCTCCTCGAGGCGGTCGGGTTCGGCTCGCTGGCCCAGGACTGGCTCGGCGAGCCTGCATCGGCCCTGCCGGCCGTCATGCTCGTGCTCGTCTGGGTGCAGATCGGCTACCCGGTCGTCATCTTCATGGCGGCGCTCGGCCGGGTCGACCCCGAGCTCTACGAGGCGGCCGAGCTGGACGGCGCCGGGTGGTGGGACCGGCTCCGGGCCATCACCATCCCGCAGATCCGCCCCGAGACCTACGTCGTCACGCTGACCTGCACGATCGCCGCACTCAAGGTCTTCGCGCCGATCTTCGCCCTGACCCGCGGGGGACCGGAGAACAGCACCACGGTGCCCTCCTACTTCGCCTACACCACGTTCTTCAAGAAGCTCGACGTCGGCTACGGGGCCGCCATCGCCACGGTGCTCACCCTCATCATCGTGGCCGTCGCGGCGGTCTTCATGGCCCTGCAGGCCCGCGCCGAGCGAAGGGATGGGCGATGAGCGCCATCGTGACCGACACGACCACCAACCCCAGGGCCCCCGGGACCGCCGGCCCCGCAGCCGGCGGGCTCCCGGCAGCGGCACCGCCGACCACCAGCCGGCTGCGCCGAGGCCCGGGCCGCTGGCTCGTCCTCGCCCTCGTCACCGTGTGCGCGCTCGCCGTCATCGCGCCGTTCCTGCTCATGCTGCTCAACGCGTTCAAGTCGCCGTCGGACTACAGCACCAACGGTCCGCTGAGCCTGCCGACCGAGATCTACACGAAGGGCCTGACGACGTACTGGGAGCAGGTGGACTACCCGCAGAAGCTGCTCAACTCGGTCGTCATCTCCGGCACCGTCGCGGTGGCGGCGACGGTCGTGTCGCTCCTCAACGCGTTCGCGCTCGGCATCGGCCGGGTGAGGGGACGGCTGTGGATCGTCGGGCTCTTCCTGCTCGCCAACATGCTGCCGCAGGAGGCCCTGGTCTACCCGCTCTACTTCTTCGCCAAGCAGGTCGGCCTCTACAACACCCAGCTGTCGGTGATCATCATCTTCACCGTCATCCAGAGCGCCTTCGGCACCTACCTGCTCGCCTCGGTCCTCGGCACCTTCCCGCGGTCGGTGCTCGAGGCCGCGGCCCTCGACGGCGCGAGCCGGTGGCAGACCCTCTGGCGCGTCGTCTTCCCCATCACGCGCCCGACGCTCACGGTGCTCGTCATCTTCTTCTTCATCTGGACGTGGAACGAGTTCTTCATCCCCCTGGTCATGCTCATCTCCAACTCGACCCAGACCGTTCCCGTCGCGCTGGCGACGCTGCAGGGCGACCGCATCATGGACGCCCCCACGACGAACGCCGGCGCTCTCATCTCCCTCATCCCCTGCGTCATCTTCTTCCTCGTCTTCCAGCGCACCCTGACGCGCGGCGTCATGGCGGGCGCCGAGAAGTGAGCCCGCACGCGAGCCGAGAAGCGGCGCACCCCGTCCGACGAAAGCGAGCACGGACCTCCCATGAAGTTCACTGACGGCTACTGGCAGTCCCGACCCGGCGTCACGCTGCTGCGGCCGGCGGAGGTCCGCGACCTCGTCGTCGGACCCGACGGCCGGACGCTCACGGCCTACGCCCCCACGGCGCGGATCCACGCCCGCGGCGACACGCTCAACCGGCCCTTGCTCACGGTCGAGTTCAGCTCACCCATGCCCGACGTCATCCGGGTCCGGCTGGCGCGGCACCTGGGGGCGGGCCCGCTGCACCCGCAGTTCGCGGTCGACGGCGTCGACGAGGCGCCGGTGTCCGTGACCGTCGACGACGAGGGCGGGACCCTGACGGCGGGTGGCCTCAGCGTGCACGTCGCGAAGGGACCCGGGTACGCGGTGAGCTTCCTCGCCGACGGACGCCGCCTCACCGGGTCGATGCCGCGCGGCACCGGCGTCGCCCTCTTCGAGGACGACGACGTCTTCGCCGTCGACCAGCTGGCCCTCGGCGTCGGCGACCTCGTCTACGGGCTCGGCGAGCGTTTCGGGCCGCTCGTCAAGAACGGGCAGACCGTCGACATCTGGAACGCCGACGGCGGCACGAGCAGCGAGCAGGCCTACAAGAACGTGCCGTTCTACCTGACGAACGCCGGCTACGGCGTCTTCGTGCGGCATCCGGAGGAGGTGTCCTTCGAGGTCGCGTCCGAGGCGGTGTCGGCCACGCAGTTCTCGGTCGCCGGGGAGCAGCTCGAGTACTACGTCATCCACGGGCCCTCGCCCAAGGAGATCCTCGCGAGGTACACGGCCCTCACCGGTCGCGCGCCCCAGGTGCCGGCGTGGTCCTACGGCCTCTGGCTGTCGACGTCGTTCACAACCAGCTACGACGAGGCCACGGTGATGTCCTTCGTCGACGGCATGGCCGAGCGGGGGCTGCCTCTCTCGGTGTTCCACTTCGACTGCTTCTGGATGCGGGAGTTCCACTGGTGCGACTTCGTCTGGGACCCGGCCACGTTCCCTGACCCCGCCGGGATGCTGCGGCGGCTCAAGGCCAAGGGCCTGCGGGTGTGCCTCTGGATCAACCCGTACATCGCTCAGCGGTCGCACCTGTTCGACGAGGGTATGGAGAAGGGCTACCTCGTGCGCCGACCCGACGGCAGCGTGTGGCAGTGGGACAAGTGGCAGGCCGGGATGGGCCTCGTCGACCTGACCAACCCGGCCGCCGTGGACTGGTTCACCGGTGAGCTGCACAAGCTGCTCGACCTGGGCGTCGACGCGTTCAAGACGGACTTCGGCGAGCGGATCCCGACCGACGTCGTCTGGCACGACGGCTCGGACCCGGAGCGGATGCACAACTACTACACGCACGTGTACAACCGGGTCGTCTTCGACCTGCTCCGGCGCACCAAGGGTGAGGGAGAGGCGGTGCTCTTCGCGCGCTCCGCGACGGCGGGTGGTCAGCAGTTCCCCGTCCACTGGGGCGGCGACTGCGACTCGACCTTCCCGTCGATGGCCGAGTCGCTGCGGGGTGGGCTGTCGCTGGCCTACTCGGGGTTCGGCTACTGGTCCCACGACATCGGCGGCTTCGAGGGCACCCCCGACCCTGCGGTCTTCAAGCGGTGGCTCGCCTTCGGGCTGCTCTCGAGCCACAGCCGCCTGCACGGGTCGGACTCCTACCGGGTGCCCTGGGCCTTCGACGAGGAGGCCGTCGAGGTGACGCGTCGGTTCACCCGGCTCAAGCTCGCCCTCATGCCCTACCTCGCGAGGGTTGCCCGCGAGGTGACGAGCGAGGGGGTGGGCATCATGCGCCCGCTGCTCCTCGAGTTCCCGGACGACCCGGCCGTGGCACACCTCGACCGCCAGTACACCCTCGGCGACTCGCTGCTCGTCGCCCCGGTCCTCACGCACGAGGGGGTCGTCGACTACTACGTGCCCGCGGGGCGCTGGACGGGCCTGCTCGACGGACGCACCGTCGTCGGTCCCGCCTGGGTGCGCGAGCAGCACGGGTTCGACTCGGTACCCCTGCTCGTCCGCCCCGACACGGTGCTCCCGCTCGGCGCCTGCACCGACACACCGGAGTATGCGTGGGCTGACGGCGTCACGCTGGCCCTCGTCGAGCTCGCGGACGGCCTGCGGGAGGTGACCGTCCCCGGCCGTGCCGGCGAGGCCGACACCGTCTTCGCCGTGGAGCGCAGGGGTGAGGCGGTCACGGTGCGGCGTCTCTCCGGCCCGGAGCTCCCGGGTGGCTTCCGGGTCCTGGCCGTCGGCGCGGGCGGCTCGTCCGCCGTGCTCGCGGGCCGGGTGGTCCCGGCGCCGGACGACCGGCCGTATGCCGTCGACGGCGTCCTGGCCGAGGCCACGGGCGACGTCGTCGAGCTGAGGCTCGACGTCGAGGTGGTGTCATGACGCTGGTGGGCCACCCCCGCTCCGCGGCGACCGTTCTCGCCCGGCGGTTCCCGCCCGGGTTCCGGTGGGGTGCCGCGACGGCGGCCTACCAGATCGAAGGAGGCGTGCACGAGGACGGGCGCGGTGCCTCGATCTGGGACACCTTCAGCCACACGCCGGGGCGCACCCTGGGCGGTGACACCGGCGACGTGGCCGACGACCACTTCCACCGCTGGCGCGACGACGTCGAGCTCATGGCGGCCCTCGGCCTGGGCACCTACCGCTTCTCGGTCGCGTGGCCGCGGATCCAGCCGACCGGACGCGGCCCCGCGAACGAGAAGGGGCTCGACTTCTACTCCCGGCTCGTGGATGCCCTGCTGGACAAGGGGATCCAACCGATCCCGACGCTCTACCACTGGGACCTGCCGCAGACCCTCGAGGATGCCGGCGGGTGGCCGGAGCGCGACACCGCCTACCGCTTCGCCGAGTACGCCGGCCTCGTCGCCGAACGCCTGGGCGACCGGGTCCCGCTCTGGCTGACGCTCAACGAGCCGTGGTGCTCGGCCTACCTCGGCTATGCCGCCGGTGTGCACGCACCCGGGCGCACCGAACCGGCGGCGGCGCTCGCCGCCGTGCACCACCTCAACCTCGCCCACGGGCTGGGCGGGCGCTGTCTCTTATAC
>NZ_JBPGXG010000214.1:0-4645 GCF_056755255.1 Monashia sp. HAY1-5C
CCCCCCCCCCCCCCCCCCCCCCCCCCTCCAAAGCAAAAAACGCCCCCCTAGATGTAGCTCCGTCTCGTGGGCTCGGAGATGTGTATAAGAGACAGGCTCCCGGGGAGCGGGTGGGCCGTCGGTCTCCCGACCGGCCGTCCGCGTCAGGACTGGGCGCTCGAGATGTACGTGACGGCGTCGCGGACCGTCTTGAGGTTCTTGACCTCGCTGTCCGGGATGCGCACGCCGAACTTCTCCTCGGCGTTGACGACGATCGTCATCATCGAGAGGGAGTCGATGTCGAGGTCCTCGGTGAAGGACTTGTCCATCTCGACGGACTCGGTGTCGAGGCCCGTCTCCTCGTTGACGATCTCGGCGAGACCCTCGAGGATCTCCTGCTCGGACTGAGCCATCTGTCTGCTCCTTGTGGTTGGGATCCGTGTGTCGTTCCGTTGGCCCGAATGACCCGTCGGGACCGGCGGGAGCTGGGTCAGGGCAGGACGACGACCTGGGCCGCGTAGACGAGGCCCGCGCCGAAGCCGATCTGCAGCGCGAGGCCGCCGCTCGGGATCTCCTGCTCGGCGAGCATGCGCGTCGTCGCGATCGGGATCGAGGCCGCGGACGTGTTGGCCGTGGTGACGATGTCGCGGGCCACCGGGATGTCGGCGGGCAGCTTGAGCTGCTTGACCATGGCGTCGATGATGCGGATGTTCGCCTGGTGCGGGATGAAGGCGTCGAGGTCGTCGGCCTTGATGCCGGCGCGGTCGATGGCCTGCTGTGCCACGGGCGCCATGCCCCAGACCGCCCACCGGAAGACCGTCTGGCCGGCCATGCCGATGGCGGGCCAGGCGTTCTTGTCGGCCTGGGCGTCCTGCCACGACTCGCGCAGGTCGGTCCACGCCTGCTTCTGGGTGATGGCGTCGCGCTGGGTGCCGTCGGAGCCCCACACCGTGGGGCCGATCCCCGGAGTCTCGCTCGGGCCGATGACGCAGGCGCCGGCGCCGTCGCCGAAGATGAACGCCGTGCCGCGGTCGTACGGGTCGGTGAAGTCGGTCAGCTTCTCGACGCCGACGACGAGGACGTAGTCGGCCGAGCCGCCCTTGACCATGTCGCTGCCCACGGCGACGCCGTAGCAGTAGCCGGCGCACGCGGCCGAGATGTCCATGGCCGGAGCGGTCGAGCCGAGCCGCGACGCGAGCTCGGGCGCGGCGGCCGGAGTCTGGTACGGGTGCGTCACGGTGGCCATGAGCACGAACCCGATCTGCTCGGCGGACACGCCGGCGTGCTCGAGGGCCTGGCGCGCGGCGTGCTCGGCCATGTCGATGACCGACTCGTCCTCGGCCGCCCAGTGCCGGCTGACGATGCCGGAGCGCTCACGGATCCACTCGTCGCTCGAGTCGATCTTGTCGACGATCTCGGCGTTCATGACGACGCGGGCCGGGCGGTAGGCGCCGACGCCGAGGATCCGGGAGTGGCGGGCGCCGCCGGCGTCGACGAGGGTGCCGGTCCCCTTGGGCTGTGGTGCGGTGCCGGGTGCGGTGGTCACGGTGCCTTCTCTGTGGTCGGGGGACGAGGGGTCAGGACGCGGAGGAGCCGGCGTCGGCGGTCGGCGTGACGGACGCGGCCTCGTGGGCGGAGGCGTCCGCGGTGCCGGAGTCGGCGCCGTGCTCGGAGATCATCCGGCGCGCCGGCTCGAGGTCGTCGGGCGTCTTGAGGGCGAGGGTCTCGACGCCGCGCATCGCGCGCTTGGCGAGGCCGACGAGCGTCCCCGCGGGGGCGAGCTCGAGCAGGCCGGTGACGCCGAGGGACAGCAGCGTCTCCATGCAGAGGTCCCAGCGGACCGGGTTGCTGACCTGGTCGACGAGGCGAGCGAGCGCGTCGGCGCCGGAGCCGACGGCGACGCCGTCGGCGTTCGACAGGAGCGTCACGGACGGGTCGGCCGGGGTCACCTCGGCGGCGCGGGCGGCGAGGGCGTCGACGGCCGGCGCCATGTGCCGGGTGTGGAAGGCGCCGGCGACCTGCAGGGGGATGACGCGGGCCTTGGCGGGCGGGTCGTCCCGCAGCGCCGCGACCTGCTCGAGGGTGCCGGCAGCCACGACCTGCCCGGCGCCGTTCATGTTCGCGGGGGTCAGGCCGTGGCGCTCGAGGACGGTGAGCACCTCGTCGGGATCGCCACCGAGGACGGCGGCCATCCCGGTCGGCGTGACCGCGCTGGCCTCGGCCATGGCGCGGCCGCGGACGTCGACGAGCGACATCGCCTCGGTCGGGGCGAGCACGCCCGCGGCGGCGGCAGCGGTGAACTCGCCGACCGAGTGCCCGGCGACGACGGTCGCGGTCGGCAGCGTCGTGTCCTCGAGCAGTGCGGCGAGGGTCGTGAGGCCGGCTCCGACGATGAGGGGCTGGGCGACCGCGGTGTCCTTGATCGTGTCGGCGTCCGACGCGGTGCCGTGGGCGACGAGGTCGGTGCCCGCCGCCTCGCCGAGCGCCGTGAGCAGCTCGCGCTGGCCCGGCAGCTCGAGCCAGGGGGAGAGGAAGCCGGGGGTCTGTGAGCCCTGTCCTGGGCAGACGATCGCTAGCACGTGTCCAACACTTCCCGGTTACCGGTCAGGACCCCGCCACCGAATGTCACCAACTCGGCCGCGAATGTTTGGAGGATACCTCCAAGGAGACACGGGCGCCCGGCGTGCTCGCGCCTGCCGCCCGCCGAGCGTCGCGGTGGCGGGCTCGCACGCTCCTGTCAGGCGAGCCGTCCGAGGGCCAGGGCGATCCGCACCGCCCAGGCCTCGCGCGGCGTCGTCAGGTCGTACCCCGTGGCGTCCCCGATGCGCCCCAGGCGGTAGCGGACCGTGTTCGGGTGCACGAAGAGCGTGCGGGCTGTGGCCTCGAGGCTGCCGCCGTTGTCCAGGTAGGCCGTTGCCGTCGCGAGCAGCGGCGCCTGCTGGGCGCCGCGCAGCGGTCGGTGGATCCGCTCGACGAGGATGCGGCGAGCGCTCTGGTCACCGGCGAGGGCCCGCTCGGGCAGGAGGGCGTCGGACTCCACGACGCGGGGGGCGTCGGGCCAGGCCGCGGCGGCCGACAGCCCGCTCAGGGCGGCGCGTGCCGATCGCCCCGCCGCGAACAGGTGCGGCACGGTCGGACCGACGACGACCGGCCCGGGACCGAACCGGTCGGCCACCGCCCCGACGACCGAGAGCGGCTCGCGGGTGCCGCCCACGACGGCGATGAGCCGGGTCCGCTGGACGAGCACGAGGGCCTCGACGCCCTCCTTGCGCACCGCGCGGCGCAGGTCGTCGACCGCGGGCACCGTGCCCCCTCGGCCCTCCGGCGTCGTGCCGGCGACGAACGTCACGTGCGACACCTCGCCCCACCCGAGGGCCGTGGCCCGCGACTGCATCGAGTCGTCGGCCTCCCCACGCAGGACGGCGTCGACGACGAGCGCCTCGAGCCGGGCGTCCCACGCGCCGCGAGCCTCGGCCGCGCCGGCGTAGACCTCGGCGGCGGCGAAGGCGATGTCGCGCGAGAAGCGCAGGACCGACTCGCGCAGCAGCTGCTCGTCGCCGGGGCCGGCGAGCGTCCCGACGTGCGACTCGACGACGTCGACGACCGTGCGCACGAGGTCGAGGGTCTGGCGCAGGCTGACCGACCGCGTCAGCTCCTGCGGCGCGTTGGCGAAGATCGAGATCGCCGACGGCGCGTGCCCCTCGGAACGGAACCAGGCGATGAACTGCGAGATGCCGGCCTGGGCCACGAGGCCCACCTGCGAGCGCTCCTGCGCCGACAGGCGTCGGTACCAGCCGAGGTTCTCCTCCATCCGGCGCGCCGCGAGGGTCGCGAGCTCGCCGGCGCTGCGCTCGACGGTACGCGTCGTCGCGTCGCTCGGCTGCCCGGGTCGCTCGGTCACGGCGTCAGCCTAGGACGCGTCGGACCGGCGCTTTGTGCGGCGGTCACAAACGCCCGGGCGCGGGATCAGCGCGCGGTGAGGATGCAGGAGCGCCCGGCGTAGGAGCGCGGTCCCTCGAACTGTGGCAGCGAGGCCGCCAGGTCGGGGTCGAAGGTGGACAGGTACGCCCTCGCGGCAGCGTGGTCCGCGAAGGTCGCCCGCGTCTCGACGTCGCGTCGCGACACGTGCCGGAAGTGGCGCGACAGCGTCTCCTCGGCGTTCTCGGCGGTGAGCTGGGTGACGAGCGGTTCACCACCCGCCTCGCGGAGGAGGTCGGCGAGATGCTCCTCGCCGTTCGTCGCCACGCTGAGCCGGCCACCGTCGCGAAGGACCCGACGCAGCTCGGCGAGCGTGCCGTCGAGGTCGGGCACGTGGTAGAGCATCCACGCCGCGACAGCGGCGTCGAACGTGTCGTCGGCGAAGGGGAGGTCGGCGGCGGGCAGCCGGCGGGCGGGCACGCCGAGCGCCGCCGTGGCGTCGACCATGGCCGCCGAGATGTCCGTGGCCAGGTAGTCGACGCCCGGCAGTGCGTCGAGCACCGAGCGGGCGAACTGACCTGTGCCGCAACCGATCTCGATGACCTTCGTGGGCCGGGCGGCGACGACCGAGCTGAGCAGGACGTCGACGGGGGAGACGCCCTCGGGGCCTGGCCCCCACACGGCACGGCGGGTGCGCAGGTTGTCCGTGCCGGCGTACTGCGCGTCGACGGTGTCGCGGTCGGTCATC
>NZ_JBPGXG010000215.1:0-4528 GCF_056755255.1 Monashia sp. HAY1-5C
GTTGTACACGCCGGCCGTGCTGGAAGGCGTGGCGGCCGACAGCTCGATCTGGCAGGACGAAGCGTTCGCGCCCGTGGTGGTGCTGCAGCCGTTCGAGTCCTTCGAGGACGCGATCGCACAGGCCAATTCGATCGACTACAGCCTCCACGCCGGCATCTTCACCTCCAGCCTGGACCGCGCGTTGGCGGCGGCACGACTGCTGGAAGCCGGTGGCGTCATGATCAACGACTCGTCCGACTACCGGTTCGACGCGATGCCGTTCGGTGGGTTCAAGTACGGCAGCATGGGCCGCGAAGGCGTCCGCTTCGCCTTCGAGGAGATGACCCAGCCGAAGGTCGTGTGCATCAACCGGCTCGGCAACGGGTCCTGACGGTCTTCGGCAAGGTCCCCGGGGTGAGGGCAGACCGTGAACATCGGTCTGTCTGCCCTCACCCCGGCATGCCGACCTCAGCCGAGGCTGAGGTCGGCTGTCAGGACGTAGTAGTCGAGCGGGTGGGGCTTGAAGCCCTCGACGTTGGCCCGCAGGCCCCAGGTGGCTTGCTCGTGCAGGAGGAAGACGCTGGCGGCCTGGGCCTGCAGCCGGGCGGCGATCGCGGCGTACTTCTGGTTGCGGGCGTCCGGGTTCGCGGTCGCGACCGCGTCCTTGATCATCTGGTCGGTCTGCCTGTCGCAGTAGTGGGCCAGGTTGTAGCTGCCGTCGCAGGTCCAGTCCGAGACCAGGTACCCGCCCGGGTCGGCGACGTCGACCAGGTAACCGCGGGAGAACAGCGTGGCCTGGAAGCTGCCATCGAGCCAGCCCGGCTCCATGGCGGCGGACTCGCCGGTCTTGACCTTGACCTTGATCCCGAGCTTGGCCAGCTGTGCCTGGATGACGGCGGCGTCGTCGGGCAGCTCCGGCCGGTCGATGTAGGCCTGCAGCTCGAAGGACAGCGACGTGGGGTCGACGCCGGCCTGCTGCAGCAGCGAGCGCGCCTGGTCCAGGTTGGTCCCGATCGGTTGCGCGTTCGCCGGTGCCCAGTGGGTGTCGGGCGAGAACGGCCCGACCGCGGGCTGGCCGGTGCCCTCGTAGACGCCGTCGATGATCGCCTTGGTGTCGACGGCCTTCTGGATCGCCTGGCGCACCAGCGGGTTGTTGAACGGTGCCTTGGCGTTGTTCAGCAGCATGACGGTGGTGCGCGGCAGCGCCGTGGTGGTGGTGCGCACCTGGTCATCGCCCTTCACGGTGGCCAGGCTCACCGCCGGGATGCCGCGCACGATCTGGGCCTCACCGGTCTGCAGCTGCGTGGCCCGCGTGGCGCCCTCGGAGATGAAGCGGACCTCGGCCGAGGCGAGCTTCGGCTTGCCGCCCCAGTAGTTCTGGTTGGCCTCCAGCGACAGCGACTGTGCCGGCACCTCGTTGGTCACGGTGAACGGACCGGTGCAGGTGCCCTTGATGTCGATCTGGGACCCGGTGTAGGCCTGCGGTGCCAGGATGCCCGAGTTCGGGCTGGCGAACCGCAGTGGAACCATCGGGTCCGGGGCGGGGGTCGTGACCTTCACGGTCGAGGTGTCCACGGCCGTCACGGCCGAGATGGTCTTCGGGTTGAGCGCCCGGGCCGGGACCTTGGCCTTGAGCACGTGCTTGATCGCGCCCACGACCGCCTGGGCGTCCATCGGGCTGCCGTTCTGGAACTTCACGCCGTCACGCAACGTGAACTGCCAGTTCGTCGGGTCGACCTGGGTCCACTTGGTGGCCAGCATCGGTTCGAGGCTGGTGCCGTCGTAGCCGTACTTGACCAGCGTCTCCAGACACCCCGCGCGGACGAGCGCGTGGGCGTCGTCGGTCTCGGTCGCCCAGTTCGCCTTCGGCGGGATCTGCTCGTCGTAGACGACGCGGTCTCCCCCGCGATTCGCGCCCTGGTCGTCTGGCGTGCCACCCATGCCACATGCCGTGGCGGTCAATCCGACAAGTGCAAGGCCACATGCCCAGCGAAGTCGTCTCATGTCTCGGGTTCCTTCTGCTATGCCGGAGGACCCGGCGCAAATGGTTGTGTCGCGGCACTCCTTGGGCACGATCACGCCGACTGAGAGCACCCTTTCCCAGTGACGTCAGGCTAGGAGCGTGCTCTCGCCGGGTCCACAGGTCAGACGGGGGTTCAGACGATCTGATATCACCGCGCGATGTGCTCCGGCGATCGGTCATGTTGTGACCGTTGCCATCGCAGGACTGTCCGACAGGGCATCCGCGCGGGGGGTCATCTCGTGGGACGTCGATGTGGAGAGGACCCGGGACCTGGCGCAGCAGGAAGTGGTGCACCTCCTGGGGGCTGGCCGCTCATGCGGCCGGCTGGAGCGCTCCGAACCCGGCGCCCGATCACTTCTCGCTGTCAAGCGCTCGGCGAGCGGGTCGAAACCGAGGCCACGTTCCCAGGGCCAGGAGTGCAAACATCGTCAGACTCACCAACCACATCAGCCTGCCCCGAGCGTGGCAGCCCAGCCACAACCGGGCGGGCCCTCACTTGGGCGGCAGCACGAGCGAGCGCTCGGGAACCTGGTTCAGCACCAAGAGCGTGCGCGTGCCGGCGATGCCGGGGATGCGCGGCCGCAGCTCTTCGGTGATGAAGCGCTGCAGGTGTTCGGCGTCGCGCAGCCTCACGAGCAGCAGGATGTCGAACTCCCCGGCTACGTCTGCAGCGAACTCGACCTCGGGCATCTCCTCGAGCAGCGGTGCGAGTTCCGACCACGGCTTCCAGACGTCCGTCGTCGATCGGAGCAAGATCACAGCGGTGACAGTGAGGCCAACGCTCTTCGGGTTCACCGTCACGGTAAAGGAGTTGATGACGCCCTCCTCCCGCAGTCGAGCCAGACGAGCGTAAGCGGTGGCCCGGGAGACGCCGGCGGCCGTGCTCAGCTCACCGATAGGTGCACGGGCGTCTTCCTTGAGGGCACGCAGCAAGGCGAGGTCGATGCCGTCGATCGGCTGATGCGCTGATCCGGTGTTCTGACGCTGTGCCATGGTCCACCTCATACCGAGTCGTGCGCGAGTCTCGGGCCGAAGCAGCGCCCGAACGGCAGAAGCAAGGCTATACCGCGGTGGACGATCAGCGCCATCGAAGGGCTCGGAGCATCCAAACGCCTCCATACGACGACCGTCGATCGTACGAATACCTCGATCTGCTGCCAGGGTCTGGACTCGTCCTCGGGGTGGCCGTAGCGTCGACCGGTCAGACGTCGCAGTTGACAAGGAGATCTGGGAAGGATGATTCCCGCACCGCCGTCGGCGTAGCCGGCCTGTCCCTGAACAGCCCGGTCGAGGTCCAGATGGTCTGTACGGCGGCGTGGGACCGGCAGACAGAAGCGCGCCCACCTCGTTGCGTGGCTGAAGGACGGGGTGCGTGGATTCCAGCCCAGCCGTTCCCGCTGTCTCAAGGAGAGAACGTGCAACCAGTACCACGGGTTCGTCGCGGTGCCCGGTGGTGAGCCGCGTCCGAGCGTCGGCCAGGTGGTGCCCGTGGTGCCCAACCACGTCTGCCCGGTCGTGGCCAGCTTCGAGGAGCTTCTCGTGACCGACACCGACGGGACGATGCTGGAGCGGTGGCCGGTGGCCGCCCGAGGGCTTCTCAGCTGAGGTCCACGCAGCCTGTCCAACCCCGAAGAACTCACCCCCAAACCGTGAGAACCCAACCCCTCCCAACCACAGAACCTCCAGGAGAGAAACCCGAGATGAGACTCGACAAAGTGACCGCGCTGGTCACCGGCGCCAGCAGCGGGATCGGCGAGGCGGTGAGCTCCCGCTTCCGTCGCGAGGGCGCGCGGCTGCTGCTGACGGGCCGCCGCGAGCAGCTGGCCAGTGCCGGCCCCGATGACGTGTACGTCCCGGGGGACCTCAACGACGAGGCGTTCGTCGCCGGTCTCGCGGCGCGGGCCGGGGAGTCCTTCGGTTCGGTCGACGTGGTGGTCCTCAACCACGGCCTGCAGGCCAGCAGCCCGCTGATGGAGATGGCGTACGCCGACGCAAAGAACGTGCTCCACAGCAACCTGCTCAGCGCGTTCCTCGTCATGAAGCACTTCGCGCCGCTGATGCCCGCCGCCGGGGGCTCGATCGTGTGTGTCAGCTCGCGGCTCGGGGTGGTCGGCATGCCGGACCAGGTGCTGTACTCCGCCGCCAAGGGCGGCCTGATCATGCTCGCCAAGGGCGCGGCGATCGAGTGGGCCCCGCGCAACATCCGGGTCAACGTCGTCGCGCCCGGCCTGACGTCCACGCCGGTCATCGAGGCGGCGATCCAGCGCCGGCCCGACCCCGAGGCGTACCGCCGCGAGCGTGCGTCCCAGATGCCGCTCCAGCGCCTCGCCACCCCTGAGGAGGTGGCCGACGCCATCCTGTTCCTCGCGTCGTCGGAGTCGTCCTACATCACCGGGGCCGTGCTCCCCGTCGACGGCGGGTACACGGCCTTCTAGGCCTTTCAACTGATTCCCGTCCTGCGGGTCGCAGACCATCGACCCATAGAGAAGCTGTCTCTTATACACATCTGACGCTGCCGACGACGGA
>NZ_JBPGXG010000216.1:0-4516 GCF_056755255.1 Monashia sp. HAY1-5C
GCATCGAGGCCGCCCGCGCCACGCACGCCTGGCTCGTCCTCGAGGAGGCGGGACGGATCCTCGGCTACGCGTACGCCGGTCCGTTCAAGACGCGCCCGGCCTACCGCTGGGCCTGCGAGGTCTCCGTCTACCTCGACCTGGAGCGGCGGGGGCGCGGCGGCGGGCGGGCGCTCTACCTGGCGCTGCTCGAGCGGCTCACCGCGCGCGGCTACCGGATGGCGGCCGCCGGCATCGCCCAGCCCAACGAGGCGAGCAACCGGCTCCACGCGTCGCTGGGGTTCGAGCCGGTGGGCACCTTCCGGCGGGTGGGCTGGAAGCACGGCGCGTGGCACGACGTCGCATGGGTGCAGCGGCTCCTCGGCGAGCCGCACGCGGGCCCCGAGCCGCCCCCCGAGCCGCGCTGAAAGCCACGGCCGGCCCCGGGTCCCGTCAGGCACCCTCGGCCTCCGGCCCCGCACGCCCCGGCATGCAATGAGGGCGGGGACGACACGTGGTCGTCCCCGCCCTCATCCCGCGGGCGCACCGGTCAGGTCACGGTGCGTAGATGTACTGCATCCCCGAGATGTCGGTGACGGTGCGGGTGTTGTAGTTGTACGGGCCGGCGAGGGCGTTCATCTCGATGATGGTGACCTCGTTGCCGTTGACGGCCGTGACCCAGGCGACGTGGCCGACGCTCGAGGAGCCGTGGACGCCGGGCTGCATGACGACGATGGAGCGCGTGCGCGGCGTGCCGCTCACGGTGTAGCCGGCGGAGGCGGCGCCGGAGGCCCACTCCATGGCGTTGCCGGTCCAGCCACCGGGGTAGTAGCCCTCGGACTGGTACCACTTGTTGAGAGCGCCCCACGTGCACTGGCCCGGGGTGGCCCAGTTCGACGAGGCGCGCATGCCGGACGAGGCGCTCGGGACCGAGGCGTTGCTCGTCGACTTGGTCGAGATCGTGCTCGTCGTCAGGGACCGGCGGGACGCGTCGCGCGAGGCGCGCTCGGCCGCGGCCTTGCGCTCCGCGGCGGCCTGGCGGGCCTTCTCGACGACGAGGTCCTCGATGACGGTCGGCTTGGCCGTGGCGGTGCGCTGGGCGACGGCCTGCTGCACCTGGGGCTGGAAGCCGATCTTGGACAGGGCCGTCGCGGGAGCCACGGCGGGAGTGGTCGCCGGGCCGACGGCGGCAGCGTTGCCGAGGGCGGCGACCGCACCGTTGGCCGGCTTCGCCTCGTCGGCGCTGGCCGGGTTCGCGAAGGTGGCGACGAGGCCACCGGTTGCCGCGACGATCGCGGCGCCCTTCATCGCCGGCTGGGCCGACTCACGGGCGAGAAGCTTGAGTTCGTTGAGGGGGTTGTGTCGTCCCGGCGCACGGTGGCGCCCGCGGGTGTTCTCAGTCGTCATGTACCTCTCCGCGCCTACGAAGTTAGCTGTCGGGTTCGGGCGGAAAGGTGCCCGGTGCCCTCCCGTGCCAGCTGCGGCCCGGATGGGTACTTCACCCCAAGGACGTCCGGAGTCGTGGTGCCGGACGCCCGGAGAAACGCGTGGTTCCTCCGCTCCTGTCACAAGGTTTGTCGTCACGAACGAGGCGGTGACAGGACTAGGCGGTCCACCTCGCGCGTGTCCGGCCTGGTGGCCGGACTCCCGGAACTGTAGACGAATCAACCGGGCAATGTCACGCCGAGGTAACGGTGACGCGCCGGGTGTGCCCTTGAACGACCGGTTGCTCCCGCTTTACCGGCGGCATACCGCCCGCGGAGTGAGACATGGGTCACAGACCCACTGGTCGGTTTTCCGGTACGTCGGCCCCGCTCCGGGGTATACGCCTCGCCGGGCGCGGTCCGTCCGTCGCCCGGCGTCGTCACGCCCTCAACCGGACTGGATCTCGTCCTCGTCCTGCTCGCGCTCCGCGCGGCGTCTGACGCACAGGCGGGCGATCGTCGCGACGAGGTCGAGGGGCACGGGACGGGTGATCGGAAAACGCACGGTGTCCTTGGCGCGACGGTAGGGCCGGATGGCCTCCTCGAACGCCTCGTCACCGCTCGGGACGGGGTAGACCCCGACGTGGTTCTTCCACCCGGCGAAGTACAGCAACGGCTTGCCGTCGAGGGTGAAGGTCGCCATGCCGTAGCTGATCTTCTCGCTGGCGTCGGGCACCGCCGTGCGCACCGCCGTACGAACCCTCGCGAGCTGAGTTCGCGTCTCCTCGGGATAGGAGGCGATGTAGTCATCGACGGACGCGAATCTGGGGGCCAATCCTGGTCCTCACTGTCTCCGGACCGGTTTGTCGGGCGGGATCACTGCGACTTTATTGGCCCAAAGGGGTCAGTGCAAAGGAACCTCGCCATTCGGCGCCAAACCGGAGCAAAGCGACAGATGCATGGAGAGGCCGGATCGTCCGGTGAATCCCCTTGGCCCGAGGCGCCGTCCGCGTCAGGCGGGAGAGCCCGCGCGCAGCGCGTCAGGGAAGGCGGCTCACGGCTGCAGGAGCACCTTGACGGCGCGTCGCTCGTCCATGGCGCGGTAGCCCTCGGCCACCTCGTCGAGCGGCAGCGTCAGGTCGAAGACCTTGCCGGGGTCGATGCGCCCGGACAGCACCCGGTCCAGGAGGTCCGGCAGGTAGCGGCGCACCGGGGCGACGCCGCCGGCGAGCCCGATGTTCCGGGAGAACATCCGGCGCACGGGCAGCTCGACCCCGTGCGGGACGCCGACGAAGCCGACGGTCGACCCGGCCCGCGCGACGTCGAAGGCGGTGTCCATGGCCTGGTGCGTGCCGACGCACTCGAGCACGGCGTCGGCCCCGACGCCGCCGGTGAGGTCCTTCACCGCCGCGACGGCCTCCTCGCCGCGCTCGGCCACGACGTGCGTCGCGCCGAAGTCGCGGGCCAGGGCCTGTCGCGGCTCGTGCCGCGACATCGCGACGATCCGCTCGGCGCCGAGCTGCTGGGCGGCGATGACGCCGCAGAGGCCGACCGCGCCGTCACCGACGACGACGACCGTGGAGCCGGGCGTCACCTTCGCGGCGACGGCGGCGTGCCAGCCGGTGGCCATGACGTCGGACAGCGCCAGCAGCGAGGGCAGGTACTTCTCGTCGGGCATCCCGTCGGTCTTGACGAGGCTGCCGTCGGCCTGCGTGACGCGGGTCAGCTCGGCCTGGCCGCTCGCGGTGCCGTCGGCGTTCGGGCACGCGGACTGCACACCGGCGAGACAGTCCGGGCAGGTGTTGTCGCAGTGGCAGAACGGGATGACGACGAAGTCGCCGGGCCTGACCTCCCGGACCTGCGCGCCGACCTCCTCGACGACGCCGACGGCCTCGTGACCGATGGTGGCGCCCACGCGGATCGGGTTCTCGCCGCGGTAGGGCCACAGGTCGGAGCCGCAGATGCAGCCCGCCGTGACGCGCACGATCGCGTCGGTCGGGGCCTCGATGGTGGGGTCGGCGACCTCGGACAGACGGATGTCGCCGGGGCCGTGGATCGTCGTCGCGCGCATGGGCGCCATCCTCGTCCGACCGCCCGCACGTGGCAAAGCCACTCGACGACGGCGCGGGCCGGACCCTGCGCTCAGCCGCGGGAACGCAGGCGCAGGTTGGGCAGCCCGGGCGCGGGGAGCGTGTGGTCCCACGCGTCGGGGAAGGTGCCGTAGCGGGCGGACGCGTCAGCCGCCTCGCCGCGTGCAGCGGCCTCGCGCTCTCGCTGCCACTGCTCGCGGAAGCCCACGACCTCGTCGTGGCTGCGGCCGATGAAGTTCCACCACATGACGATCTGCTCACCGAAGGGTGTCCCGCCGAGGACGAGCAGGCGCGTGGCGTCGTCGCCCGCGGTCAGCGTCATGCGCTGGGCTCCGGCCGGCACGAAGACGATCTCGCCCGGCTTGGCCGTCGCGCCCTGCACCGTGAGCGTGCCTGTGTCGCAGAGGAACCCGTGCTCGTACGCCACGTCCAGGTCGACCTCGAGCGAGCGCCCTGCCGGCAGCGTCACCTCTGCGCCGACGAGCGGCGAGTGCATCGTCACCGGTGAGGTCTGCCCGAACAGGGTGCCGAGGAACACGAGGACGCGGCACCCGTCGACGTCGGTCGCCGCCGGCGCGTAGTGCTCGAAGCCGGGCGCCGTGAACCGGCTCGCCTCGGGCAGCGCCACCCACAGCTGCGCGCCGTGCAGCGTCGTCGTGGCCGGCGTCGAGTACTCGGAGTGGGCGATGCCGTTGCCGGCCGTCATGATGTTGAGCTCGCCCGGGCGGACGAAGGCGTGCGCGCCGGTGGTGTCGCGGTGCTCGACCTCACCCGAGAAGAGCCACGACACCGTCTGCAGGCCGGTGTGCGGGTGGCCCGGCACGACCATGCCTCCCGTCGCCGACACGTCGTCGGGCCCGTAGTGGTCGACGAAGCACCAGGCCCCGATGAGCGAGCGCTCACGCTGGGGGAGGCTGCGGCGGACCGGCATCGCCCGCGGACCGCCGAGGGGCACGTCGCGGTAGGGGAGCACGACGGGGTCGTGGCCGCCGGTGTCGCGGCTCTCGCAGGTGACCTCGTCGGGGT
>NZ_JBPGXG010000217.1:0-4489 GCF_056755255.1 Monashia sp. HAY1-5C
GGACCAGCCGCCGCTCACCGACCTGCCGCTCGACGCGCTGCGCGACCGGCTCGCCGCCCTCGCCGCACGCCCGGACCGAGTCGCGGTGCTGCCCCAGGTGACGAGCATCCTCGACGAGATGCGCTCGGCCGGGCTGGGCCCGCTCGTCGACGACCTCGCCCGCCGCGGCGTCGCCACCGAGCAGGTCACCGCCGAGGTCGACCACGTCTGGTGGGCCTCGGTGGCGCAGGAGATCACCGTGCGCGACCCCGCGTACGGCGCGCACGACGGTGCGGGGCTGCGACGCGACGTCGCCGAGTACGTCGAGGCCGACCGCGCCCACCGGGAGGCCACGGTCGCCCGCGTCCGCGACGCCGTCGCCCGCAACGTCCGTGAGGTCCTCGGTGACCACCCCGCGCAGGAGGCCCTCGTCCGCGCGGAGGCCGGGAAGGCCCGGCGGCACAAGCCACTTCGCGACCTCGTGCCGCAGGCCTCCGCCGCGCTGACGGCGATCAAGCCCTGCTGGGCGATGAGCCCGCTCGTTGTCGCCTCGACGCTCCCGCCCGGCAAGTGGTTCGACGTCGTCGTCTTCGACGAGGCCTCGCAGGTGCAGCCGGCCCAGGCGATCTCGGCGATCAGCCGGGCGCGCCAGGTCGTCGTCGCGGGCGACGAGAGGCAGCTGCCCCCGACGAACTTCTTCACCGTCGTCTCCGACGACGAGTCCGCACCGGCCGAGGCCGACGAGACGCTGACCGAGGGCTTCGAGTCGGTGCTCGACGTCCTCGCGGCGACGCTGCCGACGCGAAGCCTCACCTGGCACTACCGCAGCCGCGACGAGCGCCTCATCGCCTTCGCGAACCAGGCCGTCTACGACGGCGGGCTGACGACGTTCCCCGGCACCTCGATCGACTCCGCCGTGACCTTCGAGCCGGTCGACGGGCAGGCCACCCTCCAGCCCGGCGTCGATGCCATCGAGACGACCGAGGCCGAGGTCGCCCGCGTCGTCGAGCTCGTCCTCGAGCACGCGCGCACCCGGCCCACGGAGTCGCTCGGCGTCATCGCCCTCGGCATCAAGCACGCCGACCGCCTCGACGACGCCGTCACGGCCGCGTTGCGCCGCGCGCCCGACGTCGCCGACTTCTTCGACACCGACCGCCCGGAGCGCTTCTTCGTCAAGAACCTCGAGCGTGTCCAGGGCGACGAGCGCGATGCGATCATCCTGTCCATCGGCTACGGCAAGACCCCGCACGGGCGGGTGCTGCACCGTTTCGGACCGCTCAACATCGAGGGTGGGGAGCGGCGGCTCAACGTGGCCATCACCCGGGCCCGCCAGCGGATGACGGTCGTGTCGGCGCTGCGCGCGTCCGACCTCGACCCGGAGCGGCTCAAGGCCCGCGGCGCCGTCATGCTCCGTGACTTCCTCGCCTATGCCGAGACCGGCGGCCGGCGCAGCGACGACGGCACGCTCTTCGCCGCCAACCCACCGACCGGCGACCCGCTGCGACGCGACCTCGCCGAGCGGCTGCGCCGCGAGGGCCTCACCGTCCACGAGGACTACGGCTCGGCGCGCCAGCGCATCGACCTCGCTGTCGAGGACCCCTACCACCGGGGGCGTGGCCTCATCGCCGTCGAGACCGACGGTGACCGGTACGCCGCGCTGCGCAGCACCCGCGACCGGGACCGGCTGCGCCCGGAGCAGCTGGCCCGGCTCGGCTGGATCCACGAGCGGGTCTGGAGCACGGACGTGTTCCGTGACCCCGCCCGCGAGATCTCCCGGATCGTCGCGATCGCCCGCGAGACACGCCCCTCCGGGACGGCGGCCGAGCCGGCCACCCGACCCGAACGGGAGGCAGCCGGCACCGCGGCGCAGACGGCGTCGGCTCCGGATGCGGCCGAACCGGAGGCGCCGACCACGTCGGGGGGTGCTGGTGCAGCCGACGGTGCCGGTGCAGCCGGTGCCCCCGACCCGGGCGACGGCGAGCCACGGCGGCGCAAGCGACGCCGCGTCTTCCGTCGTGGGACGGCGGAGACCGCGGCGGAGGACGTCCTCGAGGACCTCGCGCCGTCACCGGTCGGCGGCCGCAGCCGCGACGACACCGACCTCGGATGGGGTACCTCCCAAGCAGACGAGGCGAGCCGCGAGCAGTGGCTCCAGGAGCAGCGCCCCCCGCACTACGAGTGAGGACGCGAGAGGGGAGGACGGGAATGTCCCATCGGTCCATGGCGTTGGTGAGCCCATGAACACCACCCCCTTCCAGCTGCGCCTCTCCTTCGCGCAAGGGCTCTTCGAGCGGGGTGACCACCTCGCCGCAGCCACCGCGCTCGCCAACCTCGTCGACGAGGTCGACGCGCAGGCCACCGCTCCGGCCACGACCGGTGAGGCGGACTGGGCGCCTCACTCGACCACCGAGCTGCGTCTGCTGCTCGCCCGCGCCTACTTCCACTCGGCGCAGTTCCGGCATGCCGAGGAGACGCTGCAGCGGATCATCGAGGAGTGCCCGACCGATGCCTACGCGCACCTGCTGCTCGGCCGCACGCTGCAGCGCGCCGGCCGGCACGCCGAGGCGGCGCGGCCGCTGGCGCTCGCCGAGATCTACGGCGGCTACGAGCGTCCGCAGACCTACGGGGGCCCGGTACTCGGCCGGCCCCACGACGAGGACTGATCTCGGCAGCACCGGGGGCGTCGAGCGCGCGTTCCGGGCGTGCGAGGGGCGGGAGCAGCGAGCTCCCGCCCCTGTGGCACGTACCGGCCGACGTGGTGGCGGAACGGCCGGTCAGCGGGTGCGCAGGGCGTCCCGGATCTCGGTGAGGACGATGATCTCCTCCGTCGGCGCCTCGGGCTCGGGCTCGACGCCCCGCTTGCGCAGGGCCGCCAGCCGGTTGATCGGCAGCACGATGAGGAAGTACACGGCGGCCGCGACGCAGAGGAACCGGAAGGCCGCGTCGAGGACGAGACCGAGGGAGAACTGGGCGTTGTTGACGGTGAAGTTGCCGACCTTGCTCAGGTCCGTCTTGCCGAAGACCGCGGCGACGAGCGGCGTGATGAGCCCCTTGACGACCGCGTCGATGACGGCGGTGAAGGCCGCACCGATGACCACGGCGACGGCGAGGTCGACAACGTTGCCGCGCTGGAGAAAGTCTTTGAATCCCTTGAGCATGAAGGCCTCCCTCGAGTCTGCGGACCCCGAGCCGGGACCGGGCATCGGCGGCGAGCCTAGTGCGGGAGCGCTCCGGGCTGCCGGATGGCGACGACGAAGCTCTGGCCGGCCTCGAGGGCGCTGAGGCCACGGGCCACCCGGGTGGCGTCGTCGGGCCCGAGCGACAGGGTGACCTGCGGCGGGTGGGCTGCGCCGAGCGCGCCGGCCTCGCCGGCCTCCCGCACCGCGAGGACGACGACGTCGGAGGCCGCCCGCTCGCCCGTACCGGTGGCGTAGAGGTCGACCCGGGCACCGGGTCGGGCACCGGCCCCCGACGCGTCGAGGACGGGGACGGTGAGCGCGACGTGGTCGGTCGGCTGGCCCGCCAGGACCGAGCCGCCGAGGAGCCGGCTCGGGACGACGACCTCGCGGGCGAGGAGTGGACCCGCCGCCGTCGCGCCGAGGACGGCGTCGACGTCGGAGGCCGCGCCGTCGGGGCGCTCGGCAGGTGGACGCGACACGACGGTCAGGTCGTCGACGCCGAGCACCGCACCCGCGGCGACGTCGCGGACCGCGACGACGGTCGGCA
Source organism: Monashia sp. HAY1-5C (assembly GCF_056755255.1). Classification (NCBI taxonomy): domain Bacteria; kingdom Bacillati; phylum Actinomycetota; class Actinomycetes; order Micrococcales; family Intrasporangiaceae; genus Intrasporangium; species Monashia sp. HAY1-5C. The sequence goes on from NZ_JBPGXG010000217.1 coordinate 3,706, forward strand.
GGCCGACGGTCCCCGATGCTCGCGGTGACAGGGCGCCGACGCCGGCCCACACCGCGACCCCGGCGAGCAGCGCTGCGAGCCCGCGCCGCCACCGCAGTCGCCGCGCGGCCCGGCGGCGCGGTCCGTTGGCGGTGCCGCCCCGGGCGGGACGGCAGGCCCGGTCGGCGCGGTCGCCCCGGACATCACGACCAGCGCGGTCAGCGAGCCCACCACGGCCGGCGCGCACCACCGGGCCGCCGCGTCCGCCACCGCCCGCCCGGCGCCCGAGGAGCCGTGTCGTCACCCCGGCCATCACGGGAGAGGGAAGGGCAGCTCGAGCCCGTCGAGGGCGCGGCGGCAGGCGCACGTCGCGAGGTCGTCCGCCTCGTGCGTCGGGAGGCTGCCGATCGCGTCCCGGAGCACGGCCTTGAGCCGCTCGACGTTGGTGCCGAACACGCGCAGCACCTCCTCGTGGGTGACGGCCGGGCCGCCCTCAACCCCCGCGTCGGCGTCGGTGACGAGCGCGATCGTCGTGAAGCAGAGCGCGAGCTCGCGGGCCAGCGCGGCCTCGGGCATCGTCGTCATCCCGACGATCGACCAGCCGGCCTGCTGGTGCCACACCGACTCGGCCCGACTGGAGAACCGGGGTCCGTTGACGACGACGAGCGTGCCCTGGGCCTCGACGTCGAACCCGGCGCGCCCGGCGGCGTCGACGGCGACCCGACGCCCGTTCGGGCAGTACGGGTCGGCGAAACCGACGTGCACCACCGGCCCCTCGACGTCGTACACCGTGTGCTCGCGACCC
>NZ_JBPGXG010000218.1:0-4437 GCF_056755255.1 Monashia sp. HAY1-5C
GACGTAGAACTGCTGACCCATGGTCCAGAGGTTCGTCGTCAACCAGTAGAGCAGGACACCGATCGGGAAGTTGATGCCGGAGATCGCGAAGAAGATCGGCATGAGGTACAGCAGGACCTTCTGCTGCTTCGCGAAGGGGTTGTCGAGCGCGGCGGCCGGCATGTTCTTGCGCATCAGCTGGTACTGCGTCGTGAACGTCGTCGCGGACATGAGCACGATGAGCACTGCGGTGAGGATCTTGACGCTCGTCTCACCGCTGGTCATGAAGGCGTCGGACAGCTTGGCGCCGAAGATCGTCGAGCCCTCGATGGCGCGGGCGACCTCGTTGGTGATCGGGCCGATGCCGGGCTGCTTGCCCTCGGCCTGGGCGCGCAGGTTGTTGAGCAGCTGGAAGAGCGCGAAGAAGAACGGGCTCTGGATGAGGATCGGCAGGCAGCTGCTGAACGGGTTGGTGCCCGTGCGGCGGTAGAGATCCATGATCTCCTGCTGCTGCGCCTTCTGGCTCTCCGGGTCGCGCTTGCCCTTGTACTTCTTCTGGATCTTCTGCATCTCCGGCTGGATGAGCTGCATCCGGCGCGAGGAGTGGATCTGCCGTACGAAGAGGGGGATGAGCAGGAGCCGGACGACGACGGTGAGGCCGACGATCGAGAAGGCCCAGGCCCAGCCGGTGGGCAGCCCGACGGCATCGAACAGCCAGTGCCAGGCGTACATGACCCAGGCCTCACCCAGCTTGATCGGGTAGAGCAGGGTGTTGAAGAACTCGCTCAACGTGTGTCCTCTGTCATCCGGTGAGCCGGCCGAGCCTTCGGGCCGGTCACCACTGGTCGGCACCGTGGTGCCGCGTGGTCAGGTGGTGGGTTCTCCGTGGTGGTGCCGGTGCGGTGTCGGCGGTCCGTGGCCCGGCTCGGAGGGCACCGCCGCTCCCACCCGGGCCGATTCATCGGCGTCCGTCGGCCGGAAGTCCTTCGGTCGGACCGCGTTGCGGCTCTCCCACGTGAGCGGAACGTCGTCGACGCCACCCGGGTTCCACGGGTGGCACCGGCCGAGCCGCCGCACCGTGAGCCAGCTACCCCGGATCGGGCCGAAGCGCGTCAGCGCGGTGACCGCGTACGCCGAGCAGCTCGGGTAGAACCGGCAGGTGGGGGGCCTGAGCGGGGAGACGAACCGCTGGTAGAGGCGGACCGCGAGCACGAGCGGGGCCGCGAGCACCGAGCTGACGCTGAGGGTCACGGCCTGGTCACCTTCTCGAGCTGACGTCCGAGCGCCGCGTCCAGCTCTTCCCAGCTCGCCTGTGCCGCAGCCGGGTTCGCCCGGACGACGAGATCCCACCCGGTCGCGACGCCGTCGAGGTGCCCCGCCACGCTGGCTCGCAGCCGGCGCTTGGTCCGGTTGCGGACGACGGCGTTCCCGACGGCCTTGGACACAACAAAACCGACGCGCGGCGGAAGGTCCGCACGCGCATCGGTCCGGTTGGCATGCACGACGAGGAGTCGCCCGCCCGCTCTGCTGGCGCCCGGCCCCCGGACTGCCGACGCGAAGTCCGCGCTCTCGCGCAGACGGTGACGTGCCGGCAGCACGCCGAGGCCCCGGGCGGTCAGGCCGAGAGCTCGGCGCGGCCCTTGCGACGACGTGCGGCGAGGATGGCGCGACCAGCGCGGGTGCGCATGCGCAGACGGAAGCCGTGCGTCTTGGCGCGGCGACGGTTGTTCGGCTGGAAGGTGCGCTTGCTCACGAGGTTCTCCGTTGGTCGCGGGGAACGGGCGACAGCGTCGACCCGTGCTCCCGTGGGGGTGGGACTGGGCGTGGTCTCGGCGACCGCAATCGGCAAGCCCGTGGTACTTCGGCGCCACCCGAACGACCGGGTGGGCCACGAGGCGCCATGGGCATGCGAAAGAGGTCGCAGACACGCTCGGTCAACGATACGGGAGCGCCGGAAGAAGGGTCAAACCGACGCGGGTCGGGGCCTGAGGGCTGCCGAACCCACCGATACTGGGGCCTGCCGCACCGTGTTCAAGGCGACACGCCGTGAGTTGACCGAATCTGTGGACGGCGCGATTGTCAGAGGCGACCGCGCGAGGTACGTTTCGACCTTCACCATCGTCGCCCACCCATGCACAGGCTGTGGACAAAGGTGTGGACAACAGGGCATCGTTCAGCCGGACAGCGGTCGGCCCTCGAGCCGTCCGACCCGAGCGCCGACTCGGGTGAGATCCGCGCAGGTGCCCGCGAGACCGGTGCACGAGGAACGACTCAGGGGTAGGTGGGACGAGGTGGCCGATGCAGGCGTCGACTACGCACGGATCTGGCAGGAGACGCTTCGCACCCTCGACTCGGTGGGCCTGTCCAACCGCGAGCGCGCGTTCGTGCGGCTCTGCCGGCTCATCGGCGTCCTGGACCAGACGGCCCTCGTTCGGGTGCCCAACAACTTCACCAAGGACTTCCTCGAGACGCGGATGCGCGAGCAGGTGCACGCCGCTCTCGGTGAGCAGCTCGGCCACCCGGTACAGCTCGCGGTGTCGGTCGACGAGACCCTCGAGACCGACCTGGGTCTGATCAGCGACGAGCCGACCGGGCAGCCCGCGCTCTCGGAGGGCGCCCGTCCGTCGAACCCGTTCTCGGCCACGCCCGGACACCAGGGCCACCAGGGCCACCACGGCCAGTTCGACCAGATGGGCCAGCTGCCCGACCACGGCGTCAACCACGGCCAGACCGTGCCGGGCGGGCCCACGGGGTCCAACGGGCACGGTGCCTCGGTGCAGCCCCCGCACGGCAGCCCCTACTCGCAGGTGCACCCGGCGGCCGCCAACCCCAACCCCCTGCGCGACCTCGCCGAGAGCGCTCCGGCCCTCGACGGCGCCGACCTCGACGAGCCGCGGCTGCAGGCCTACGGGGGGTCCGACCACCCGGCCGACGCGCTGCGCGCCGGGGGCGAGAGCGGGCCGCTGCGCCAGCAGCGCCCGGAGCCCCCCGTCGTCGGCGACACGCGGCTGAACCCCAAGTACACCTTCGACACCTTCGTCATCGGCGCGAGCAACCGGTTCGCCCACGCGGCGGCCGTCGCCGTCGCCGAGGCGCCCGCCAAGGCGTACAACCCGCTCTTCGTCTACGGCGAGTCCGGGCTGGGCAAGACCCACCTGCTCCACGCCATCGGGCACTACGCGCGCACGATGTTCCCCGGCGTCCGGGTGCGGTACGTGAACTCCGAGGAGTTCACCAACGACTTCATCAACAGCATCCGCGACGACAAGGCCAGCGCCTTCCAGGCCCGGTACCGCAGCGTCGACGTGCTGCTCATCGACGACATCCAGTTCCTCCAGGGCAAGCTGCAGACCCAGGAGGAGTTCTTCCACACCTTCAACACGCTGCACAACGCGAACAAGCAGATCGTCATCACGAGCGACCTGCCGCCGCGCGAGCTGTCCGGCTTCGAGGACCGGATGCGCACCCGGTTCGAGTCGGGCCTGCTCACCGACGTCCAGCCGCCCGACCTCGAGACCCGGATCGCCATCCTGCGCAAGAAGGCGATCCAGGACCGGATGAAGGTGCCGGACGACGTCCTCGAGTACATCGCGACGAACTTCAGCACGAACATCCGCGAGCTCGAGGGTGCCCTGATCCGCGTCACGGCCTTCAGCAACCTCAACCGCCAGCCGGTCGACCTCCCGCTCGCCGAGATCGTCCTCAAGGACGTGCTGCCGAACGAGACGCCGAACCAGGTGACCGCCGCGACGATCATGGCGGTGACGGCGGCGTACTACGCGGTGACGCTCGAGGACCTCTGCGGCTCGTCGCGCTCCCGCCAGCTCGTCACCGCGCGGCAGATCGCGATGTACCTCTGCCGCGAGATGACCGACCTGTCACTGCCGAAGATCGGCCAGCACTTCGGCGGCCGCGACCACACCACGGTCATGCACGCCGACCGCAAGATCCGCGAGCTCATGGGTGAACGCCGCGCCATCTACAACCAGGTCACCGAGCTGACCAACCGCATCCGGCAGCAGTCCCACTGACGGACCCCTCGCGCGACGGACAGCCGCGGGCTGCGCCGGCGCGTTCGTGTCCCTGGGGGCCCCGAGGCGGCGCGGACGTCCACCGAGTCGGGATCAATGGGACGTAGCGCGCAGAGGTGACTAGTCGCCACACCACGGACACCCATCGCCGATCGCCGGCCTCCACAGCCATCCACACGTCTGTCCACAGCTGTGTGCACAACGCGACCGGCCCGTGAGCCTGGGCCGGGAACCCACAGGCTGATCCACAGCTGTGGTTGTCCACCGTTGTGGACAACTCTGTGGAACCGATCGCCACGTCTGTCCACAGGTGACTAGTCATCAATCCGGCCAAAACGGACATCCGCTCCACTTGTTTCCACAGTGACACTGTGGACAGGTGTGGACGAGGTCGGAAATCTTGCGGAAAAACTGCACCCTCCTTGTG
>NZ_JBPGXG010000219.1:0-4223 GCF_056755255.1 Monashia sp. HAY1-5C
GGTCGTCGCGTTCGAAGCGGGGCCGGTCGAAGCGGGGACGGTCGTCACGGCGCTGGAAGCCGCGGTCGCCACGGTCGCCACGGTCGTCGCGTTCGAAGCGGGGCCGGTCGAAGCGGGGACGGTCGTCACGGCGCTGGAAGCCGCGGTCGCCACGGTCGTCGCGGTCGAAACGGGGACGGTCCTCGCGACGCTGGAAGCCACGGTCGCCGCGGTCGTCGCGGTCGAAACGGGGACGGTCGAAGCGGGGACGGTCCTCGCGACGCTGGAAGCCACGGTCGCCGCGGTCGTCGCGGTCGAAACGGGGGCGGTCGTCGCGACGCTGGAAGCCGCGGTCGCCGCGGTCGTCGCGGTCGAAACGGGGACGGTCCTCGCGACGCTGGAAGCCGCGGTCGCCGCGGTCGTCGCGCTCGAAACGGGGACGGTCCTCGCGACGCTGGAAGCCACGGTCGCCGCGGTCGTCCCGGTCGAAGCGCGGGCGGTCCTCGCGACGCTGGAAGCCGCGGTCGCCACGGTCGTCGCGGTCGAAACGGGGACGGTCGTCGCGACGCTCGTCACGGCGGTCGTACGAGCGGTGCTCGTCGCGCGGGCGCCACTCACGGCCGCCGACGTGCGAGGTGCCGGACGTGGCCGGCCGGGAGGTCCTCGTGCCCGAGAAGGAGCCGCGGGCCTTCTGGCCGGGAGCGGAGCCGCGGTGCGGCTTCTTGGCGGCGGCGGCCTTCTTCTCGGTGGACCAGCGGGCCTTCTTGGGCGCGCCGGAGGACGGGTTCTTGGACATGCGTGTTCAACTCTCTCAGCTCGAGCAGACTTCGTCTCGAGCCGTGAGTCACAACCACGACCATGCAGACGAGCCTCAGGCGCAGCATCGTCTGCGCCCCTTGGTGTACCGGTGCCCGGCATCTGTGCCGTCCGGCGTTCGGATCCGCTCCGCGTCGGGTGCCGGGCCGCGCCGTCGGCGCGGGCTTCCGGTTGGATGTCGCCTCGTCGGACGGGCCTGCCCGCCGGGCATCCCCGGCGCCATCCCCTCCGTCGTGATCCGAGGAGACCTCGGAGTCGGATGCGAGGAGTCTACCAGCGGCGGCGGCGTGCCCTGACCACGAGCGCGAGCGCCCCGACCGCCACACCGACGAGGTCGACGAGGGCGTCCCAGGGGTCACCGGTACGTCCAGGCAGCAGCAGGTGCTGCACGACCTCGCTCACGGGTGCGTGCCCGGCGAGCACCGCCACGGCGAGGCGAGGCGACGTCGCCCGGCCGAGCGCGTACGTCGGCACGGCGAAGACGACCAGGTGCACGACCTTGTCGGTCCAGCTGACCGGTCCCTCGACGGTGACGACGGGCCAGTAGAGGACGGCGAGCTGGACCGCGACGGCCAGGGCCGCGAGGACCACGGCGGGGCGCCGGTCGAGCGTCGAGGGGGTCGTCATGGCACGGGAGTCTAGGTAGGTTCGGCGAAGGACCCGTGCCGGGAAGAGGGGCACCACCCCGCCGGCGGCGGACGAGGAGGAGGCGACCATGGGCAGGCGCACGGTCACGGTCACCGGTTCCGGGCGGGCGAGCGTCTCCCCCGACGTCGTCCGGCTCGACCTGCGGGTCGGTCACGACGCGCCGGACGTCGCGGCGGCCCTCGCCGGTGCTGCCACCGGCATCGCGGAGGTCGGGCGCGTGGCCCGCGCCCACGGCCTCGCCGATGCCGACATCCGCACGCTCGACGCGTCGGTGAGCCAGCGCTGGGACAACACCGGCACGCCGGTCGGGTTCACGGCCCAGCAGCGGCTCGGCCTGACGGTGCGGCGGCTCGAGGCCGTCGGTGAGGTGCTCGAGGCAGGGGCCGAGGCGGTCGGCAACGCCCTCCTCGTCGACCAGGTGCGGCTCGACGTCTCCGACCGGGCCGAGGGCCTGTCGCAGGCGCGAGACGCCGCGTTCGCCGACGCGCGGGCCAAGGCCGACCAGTACGCGACGCTCGCGGGGGCGGCTCTGGGGCGGGTCCTCGGCATCGCCGAGACCGGCGCCGTGCCGGTGGCGGCGTCGGCGATGAGGCTCGCGTCGACGGCCCGGGACTCGGCCGGCGCCATGCCCGTCGAGGGCGGCGACCTCGAGCTCGGGGCGTCGGTCACGGTGACGTGGACCCTGACGGATGCGCCCTGACCCGGGTGACCCGTGTGACGCTCCCCTGACGCCCCTGACGCCCCTGACGCCCCTGACGCCCCTGACGCCGCGCGACCCCGCCGTCACCCCGGCGGCCGGAGCCGGACCGGCAGCGGACGTTCGACGGTGGAATACCTCGGGCCCCTCGTTCGTTGGAGGCGACATGGCAACGACTGACCTGACCGCCGAGACCTTCGAGAAGACCGTGCTCGACAACGACATCGTGCTCGTCGACTTCTGGGCGTCGTGGTGCGGCCCGTGCCGCCAGTTCGCCCCCGTGTACGATGCGGCGTCCCAGACCGGGGACAACGAGGGCATCGTGTTCGGCAAGGTCGACACGGAGGCGGAGCAGGCGCTCGCCTCCGCGGCCAACATCACCTCGATCCCGACGCTCATGGCGTTCAAGGAGGGCGTGCTCGTGTTCGCCCAGCCGGGGGCCCTGCCCCAGTCGGCGCTCCAGAACGTCATCGAGCAGGTCAAGGCGCTCGACATGGCACCGATCAAGGAGCAGCTCGCCGCGCAGGGCTCCGGCCCCGACGCCGCAGCGCAGTGACGCACCGGCCCGGCTGACCACCGGAGCCGGCCTGTCGGGTCGTCCTCGGCGTCGCCGGTCTCCCGCCTCTGCGAGGAGGTGGCGGACCCGGCGTCGATGGGGAGGGGGGTCAGACGCCAGGTCCGCCGGTCTAGGGGGCCACGAGCACGGTCACCGTCGTGTGACCGTCGCGGCGCGCACGCAGCGCCCGGGCCCGGCCGCGACCCAGGTGGCCGACGTGCGGGACGACGACGGCCCACGCCTCGTCGCCGCGCCGGACCTGCTCCATGAGGGCGTCGAAGGCCCAGGGGTCCTTGTGGTGGCCCTCGACGAACACGGTGCCGAGGGTGAAGCCCTCGGCGTGGGCGAAGGCCTCGAGACGCGTCCTGGCGCTGACCAGCCGCTCTCCTGCCAGGTCCTCCTCACGGATGTAGCCCAGCACCAGCGGGCGCGTGCCGTCACTCATGACGCGTCCCCGGCTCGTTCCCGACGAGCACCCACGCGGCACTGTCGGGGGGAAGCTTCTCGCCGACCTCGGGGTCGCTTGCGTGCAGCACGTGGCCCTCGACCGGCATGAGCACGGGCTCGGACGTGCAGTTCACGACGCAGGCGAAGCCGTCGCCGCGGAGGAAGGCCAGCACGCCGGGCTCGGTCCGGAGCCAGCGGAAGTCGCCCGTGGCGATGTCCGGCACCCGATGGCGCAGGGCGATGGCCTCGCGGTACAGGTTCAGCATGGACTCGCCGGACTCGAGCTGGCGGTCGACGGCGTGGTAGCCGAACCAGTCGGGCTGCGGGAGCCAGGTGCCCGCCGACGCGCCCTCCGGTGAGAAGCCCCAGGCGCCGCTCGCCGAGTCCCACGGCAGCGGGACCCGGCAGCCGTCCCGGCCCCGTCGCACCCCGGCCGTCCGGTGGAACATGGGGTCCGTCAGCACATGCTCGGGCAGGTCGATGACCTCCGGCAGGCCCAGCTCCTCGCCCTGGTAGATGAACGCCGAGCCGGGCAGGGCCAGCATGAGCAGCGCGGCCGCACGGGCCCTCCTGATGCCCAGCTCGACGTCGCCCATGGGGCCGCCGGGCCACCCGCCCGCGTACCGGGTCACCACTCGGGGCATGTCGTGGTTGTTGAGGACCCACGCCACGGGCGAACCGGCGCCCGCGACGGTCGTGCGGCCCCGGTCGATGACGCCTCGCAGCGCGTCGACGTCCCACGGCGCCCGGAGGAACTCGAAGAAGAAGCTCTGGTGCAGCTCGTCCGGTCGCTGGTACGCCGCGAGCTCCGCGGCGTCCAGGACTCCCACCTCGCCGATCAGCACCCGCTCCCGACCGGTGGCGGCCGTGTAGCCGTCCGCGATCGCGCGCCAGGAGCGCCAGACGTCGTGCACTTCGGGCTGGTTCCAGGCGTGGGCGTTGTTCGGGTCCCCGGTGATCTCGTCGTCGAGGGCGAGCTCGTGGTCCGGGAGCCCCTCGCGCTTGTGCAGGCCGTGGGCCACGTCGATGCGCAGTCCGTCGACGCCCCGCTCGAACCAGAACCGCAGCACCTCCTCGAAG